>JBFYWX010000513.1:0-9099 GCA_041310825.1 Desulfobacteraceae bacterium
GGCATAATCGTCTGCGATTATGTTTAGCCCCATCAGGATTTACGAGCCGACAGGACGCTCGACACGCAGCTTGAATTTCATTGTCCCCGTCGAAACCGTATCGCCCCCAATATGACACGCACTTGCTTTGCGGCTGGAGACGGGAGGCGCGGAGAGTCAGCGCCCAGTCTCCAGAAATGGGAGGTATGTGAAAGAGCTATACCCGAAAAATAAATGATTTAAAGGTGTTTGTCAATGACCGGGAGCTTTGCGAGATGAAAGTCTATCCGTAATAGGTGAGAATAACCTCCGCGGTCATCGCGGCTGGAAGCCGCTCCCACAAAAAAAGAAGACTACGCCCTCGGAAAACACAAGGGCGCCGCTGCAGAGACAACCGTCTGATCTCACCGAAAAACAGGGACCGCATCAATTTTGCGGCGAACGCATCGGGGCGGAGGTCGAAAAAGTCCCATTGGAGCCGATTTCGATGGACTACTCGCGTTTGCGGGCGCGGTCGACCTCGCGCTTCTGCTCGCGCTCGCGGATGCTGTGGCGCTTGTCGAACTCGCGTTTGCCCTTCGCCAGCGCGATGACGACCTTGGCCTTGCCCTTCTTGAAGTAGATCCTGAGCGGCACCAGGGTGTGGCCCTGCTCGTTCACCTTGGCGTAGAGCCGCATGATCTCGCGTTTGTGCAGGAGGAGTTTCCGCACCCGCAGGGGGTCGTGGTTGTTGAAGTAGGCGAAGGGGTAGGGGTTGATGTGGACCTGGTGGAGCCAGACCTCCCCGTTCTTGACCTTGGCGTAGGAATCCTTGAGGTTCACCTTGCCCAGCCGCATCGACTGGACCTCGGTGCCCGTGAGCATGATGCCCGCCTCGTACTGATCGACGATGGTGAAGTCGTGGCGGGCTTTGCGGTTTTCCGCGACGATCTTGATGGGGGAGTTGTCCATTTACGCCTTCAGAGGACCGCGGTGGTTGACCATGAACTGCCCGAAGGCGCTGCGCACCACGCCGAGCACCTTCAAGGCGGAGGGTTGCTTCAGCGCCTCGCGCGCCGCCTCGCGGCTGTCGGCGGCGCTGACCGCGCGGATCATGCGCTTGACCGCCGGGATGGCCGCCGGGTTCATGCTGAGCTCCGTGAGCCCCATGCCGAGGAGCAACGGGGCGAAGAGGGGGTAGCTCGCCATCTCCCCGCACATGCCCACCGTGATGCCCCGCTCCCGTCCGGCGTCGGCGGTGTGTTGGATCAGGCGCAGGACCGCCGGGTCGAGCGGCTGGAAGAGGTGGGAGACCTGTTTGTTGCCGCGGTCGATGGCGAGCGCGTACTGGATGAGGTCGTTGGTGCCGATGCTGAAAAAATCCACCTCGCGCGCCAGCAAATCCGCCATGACCACCGCCGCCGGGATTTCAATCATGATGCCGACCGGCACATCCCGCCGGTAGGGCAGGCCGTCCTTCTCGAGGGACTCGGCCGCCTCGTCCAGCAGGCGTTTGGCCTCCAGGAGCTCGTGGCGGATCGCGATCATGGGGAAGATGATGCGCACCTCGCCCAGCGCGGCCGCCCTCAGGATGGCCCGCAGCTGGGTCCGGAACACATCCGGCCGCCGCAGGCAGTAGCGGATCGCGCGCAGCCCGAGGGCGGGGTTGGCCTCGGTCGGTCCGGTCTCCATGGAAAGGGCCTTGTCGCCGTTGATGTCTAATGTGCGCAGGGTCACCGGGCGGGGCGTCATCACCTCGATCACGTCCTTGTACCCCTCGAACAGCTCCTCTTCGGAGGGGAAGCTGTTTCGGTTCAGGTACTGGAACTCGGTGCGGTAGAGCCCGATGCCGTCCCCGCCGTAGTTCAACACCGAGACGACCTCCTCGGGCAGCTCGATGTTGCCCAGGATGTCGAGGTGGAGCCCGTCGCGGGTCTTGGCTTCCAGATGGCTTTCGCGGGTGATCACGGCGCGGTAGCGCTCGTAGCCCTCCCGGCGCTCCTCGTAATCGAGCAGGGTGCTCTCGGAGGGGCGCGCGATCACCACCCCGGTGGTGCCGTCGACGATGACGATGTCGTCGTTGTGGATCTCGAGCGTGGCCGTCTCCAGCCCCACAACCGCCGGGATTTCCAGGCTGCGGGCGATGATGCCGGTGTGGGAGGTCTTGCCCCCGAGGTCGGTGATGAAGCCCTTGATGCGCTCGAGGTTGATCTGGCTGGTGTCCGCCGGCGAAAGGTCGTGCGCCACCAGGATCACGCGCTTGTCGATGCTGCCGATGCTCTCGGTCTTGGCGCCGATGAGGTTGCGCAGGACGAGGTTCGAGACGTGCGAGATGTCGACCACCCGCTCCTTGAGGTAGGGGTCCGGCATTTCGTGGAAGACCGAGCGGATCTGGTTGACCACGGACTTCAACGCCCACTCCGCGTTGACGTGCTCTTTTTCGATGGTTTCGATCGTCCGGCCGTAGAGCAGCTTGTCGTTCAGGAGCACGACGTGGGTTTCGAGGATATGGCCTTTCTGAATCTCCGGGGGGCTGTTTTCGATCACGGCCCGCAGTTCGTGCTTGGCGGCTTGGACGGCGGACTTGAAGCGTTTGATCTCGCCCTTGATCCTGTTTTCAGGGATGGTGTAGCGGTCGACCACGTTTACCCCTTCGCGGTCGACGTGGTAGGCCTTGCCGATGCAGATCCCCGGCGAGGCGTTGATGCCCTTCAGCACGAGCTCCTGGCTGCGCGCGGTCTTTTTCATGGTGCGTTTATACTCTTCCTCGCCTCGATGCGGAGTCGGTGGTTGCGTGATGGGGTATATGGGTTAGTGTTCGGTGTTTCAGCTTTTGGCATTCTGCCTCTTGATTTTCTAATGATCCGGCTTCCGTACAACCCTGAACCGTGAACCCATCACCTACCACACCGCATCCCCTAACGTTCCTCGAACCCGCTCTCGAACAGCCGCACCAGAGCCTCGAGCACCGGACGGTCCGCGGGGTCCTCGACGGTGATCGTCACCCGCGCTCCCCGGGAGGAGCCCAGGGCCAGCAGGTCCAAGATGCTCGCGGCATCGGCCTTTTCCGTGCCGCACATGACCCAGACAGGGGCGCACGCCGCCTGCGCGATCTTCGCGACGCGGGCGGCCGGGCGCGCGTGGAGCCCCAGCTCGTTTACGACCGTGACCTCTCGCATCAGATGGTTGCTGGCTGCTGCCACGCCGGGGCCCGCATCGTCGAGAAGGGGTTGCTGGTTCAGGGAATCAAGGGAAGCGCTGGTTTCGATACCGGGGAACTTATAATGCAATTGGTGCGCGTTGACAAGGCCGCACGGCGCTGGTAGTGCTCCTGCTGATCACAATGGCCGCCCCGGGTTTTGCCGAAATCCTTCAACCCCCTCTCCCTAACCCGCTCCCGCCACGTTAGGGGAGAGGGAATGGTGAGTCGGGGGGCCGCCCGCCCCACCCCGAGCGCACATCTCCAAAACGGAGGGGAGGGGGGCGCGAGTGGCGGCGCGGGCGGGAGTGAAGGTTGCTCCAGGCCGGCTGCTCGGGGGAGCTGGGAGGTTTCTATGAGCGATGCGGTTTTGATTTTCGGCAAGGACACTTGACCCTACACCCGGTCGGCTCGTGCAGCCTACGCGGGAGAAAGTCGGCAGGTGCGCTACGTCGATGTGCTGGGCAGCGCCGAGGGCATGCAGGAGATGCGGCGCTACTCCAAGGAAAACCGCCGCGTGCCGGTGATCGTCGACGGCGGGGCGGTGACGATCGGCTTCGACGGCGGCTCCTGACGGGTGTGAACCGTTCCGGCGGGACGCCGGAAGAGGGTTCGGAAAGATCCGCATGACGTCATTCGCATCGGAGCAGAGCGGCCGCGCGGTCAAGACCGGCGCGCGCCGCCGGCCGGGCGGGGCGGCCGCGCTGCGGCGCCAGAACGAGTACCTCTGGGCCCTGCACGAAACCGCGCTCGGGCTGATCGACCGCCTGGACAAGGAGGAGCTGCTCGAGGCCGTGCTGAACCGCGCGGCGGACATGACCGGCACGGGGCACGGGTTCATTTACCTCCTCGACGCCGACGAGGACGCCATGCAGATGCGAGTCGGCATGGGCTTCTTCCGGGAGCAGCTGGGCCTGAGCGTGCGCTGCGGGGAGGGCCTGGGCGGCCGGGTGTGGCAGAGCGAGCGCTTTCTTCTGGTGGCGGACTACCGCAGCTGGCCGGGACGCCTGCCGGGAAAGTCGCTCGACCGGCTGCACAGCATCGTGGGCATCCCCCTCAAGTACCGGGGCCGGGTCGAGGGGGTGATCGGCCTCGCGCACGTGGAGGCGGACACGGGCTTCCAGGCCGAGGACATCGTCGTGCTCGAGCGCTTCGCGGAGCTTGCCACGGTCGCCCTCGACAAGGCCCGGCTTTACACCGAGGCCCGCCAGGAGCTGGCCGAGCGCAAGCGCACCGAGGAGACCCTGCGCGAGAGCGAGGCGCGCTACCGGCTGCTGCTCGAGTCCTCGCCCGACCCGGTCGTGGTCTACAGCACCCAGGGGGAGGCCCTCTACGTGAACCCGGCCTTCGAGCAGACCTTCGGCCTGCGGCGCGAGGAGCTGCTCGGCAAGCAGATCGATTTCGTGCCCGAGGCGAACTGGCCGGAAACCCGCGCGGCGATCGAGAACATGATGCGCGGCGAGAAGATCCAGCTCTTCGAAACCCGCCGCCGCACCCGCGACGGGCGCGTGCTCGACGTGCAGCTGAGCTCGACCCTCTTCTTCGGCCACGACGGCAAGCCGGCCGGCAACATCGTGACCCTGCGCGACATCAGCGCCCTGAAGCGCGCGGAGAACGAGCTGCGCACCTACCAGACCCGGCTGGAGGAGCGGGTGGCGGCCCGCACGGCCGAGCTCGCCAGCGCCAACGCCCGGATGGCCCGGGAGGTGGAGGGCCGCAAGCGCACGGCGGCCAAGCTGAGAAAGCGCGAGAAGGAGCTCAAAGCCCAATCCATGCACCTCCAGGAGGTCAACACCGCCCTCAAGGTGCTCCTGCGGCAGCGCGAGGGCGACCGCAAGGAGTTCGGGGAGATGGTGGTGACCAACACCCGCGAGCTGATCAGCCCTTACGTCGAGCAGCTGAAAAAAAGCCGCCTGAGCTCGATCCAGCGCGCCATGGTCGACATCCTCGCCGCCAACCTGGAGAACATCATCTCGCCCTTCATCAGCAAGCTCTCCACCCGCTACGCCAACCTCACCCCGACCGAGATCCGCGTGGCCGGGCTGGTCAAGGAGGGCCGGACCAGCAAGGAGATCGCCGAGCTGCTCTATCTTTCCAGAAACACCATACTTTTCCACCGGCACAACATCCGCACCAAGCTCGATTTGCGCAAGAGCAAAAAAAACCTGCGCTCGCATCTGCTGGGGCTCGAAAAATAGCGGGTAAATACCACTATTTTGCTACTATTTTATCTAAGTCATAAAAGTGTTGACTAAACAAATAGCATCTTATAGAAATCGCTATACGAAATGAATTCAGTTCAGCAAGCCCGGCCGGGACGGTTCTTCAGGGCATAAACTAGAAAGGGAGAACGAACCAGTGGGGGAAACAGCCGCAACCCAGGGGAACGACGTCATTCTCGAACTGAAGGACGTCTCCATGTTTTTCGGCAAAGTGGCGGCCCTGGTCGGGGCGAGCCTCAAGGTACGCCGGGGGCATATCCACTCGGTCATCGGACCGAACGGGGCGGGCAAGACCGTGATGATGAACTGCATCAGCGGCCTCTACCGGCCCCAGAAGGGCGAGGTCCACTTCAAGGGCGAGCGTGTCAACCACCTCAGCCCGCATGAGCGTGCGACCCGGGGCATGTCCCGCACCTTCCAGAAGGTGGAGGTCTTCGGCGGCATGACGGTGCTCGACAACATCCGGCTCGGCCGCCACATCCACCTCAAGACCGGGGTGCTGAGCGGCGCGGTCTACCTCGGCAAGGCCGCGCGGGAGGAGATCGAAAACCGCAAGTTCATCGAGGAGGAGATCATCGACCTGCTCGAGATCGAGCACATCCGCCACAAACCGGTCGGGATGCTGCCCTACGGCCTGCAGAAGCGGGTGGAGCTCGGCCGGGCGCTCGCGCTCAAGCCGGACCTCTTGATTTTAGACGAGCCCCTGGCCGGTCTCAATCTGGAGGAGACCGAGGACATGGCGCGGTTCGTCATCGACGTCAACGAGGACCCGCGCTGGAAGATCACCTGCCTGCTGGTCGAGCACGACATGGGGGTGGTCATGGACCTCTCCCACCGGGTCTTCGTGCTCAACTTCGGCAACACGATCATGGACGGCACCCCGCAGGAAGTTCAAAACAACCCCGAAGTGATCAGGGCTTACCTGGGTGAAGAGGACCTGTATGCCACACGCCGCTGACACCGTCGCTTCGAACGCCGAACGCGCCCCGGAAATCCCCGCGGATCTCACGATCCCCAAGCTCTTTCTGCAGAAAGCCCGCCAGTACGGCCAGGGCCGGGTGGCCATGCGCGAGAAGGAGTTCGGGATCTGGCGGCCCATCACCTGGCAGGAGTACCTGGACAATGTCAAGTACATGGCTCTCGGGCTGATCAAGCTCGGCCTCGCGGAGGGCGACAAGGTCGCCATGATCGGGGACAACCGCCCCGAGGGCCTGATGGCGGAGATGGCCGCCCTCTGCGCCCGGGGGGTCGGGGTGTGGCTCTTCCAGGACTGCCTGATGGACGAGGTGCGCTACATCATCGACCACTCGGATGCCACGTTCCTGGTGGGCGAGGGGCAGGAGGAGGTCGACAAGGCCTTGTCGATCATCGGCGACTGCCCCAAGCTGAAGAAGATCATCTACGACGACCCCAAGGGGCTGCGCCACTACCAGCAGGACTGCCTGATCAGCCTGAAGGAGGTCGAGGCGCTCGGCCGCGAGCTCGAAAAGGAGAAGCCTCAGCTTTTCGAGCAGCTGATCCAGAAGGGGCACGGGGAGGAGACCGCGCTGCTCTTCTATACCTCGGGCACCACCGCACTGCCCAAGGGGGCGCTGCTCTCCCACCACAACATGCTCTCGATGGGCCGCGCGCTCATGGCGATCGACCCCTGCGAGGAGAGCGACGACTACGTCTCCTACCTGCCGTTTGCCTGGATCGGAGAGCAGATGATGTCCATCTCCTGCGGGCTGCAGATCGGCTACACCCTGAACTTCCCCGAAGACCCGGCGACCGCCCAGGAGAACATCCGCGAGATCGGGCCCCACGTCATGTTCGCCCCGCCGCGCATGTACGAGCAGATGGTGCGCACGGTGCAGGTCAAGTACCTCGACGCCACCTGGCTGAAGCGCAAGTTCTTCGAGTTCGCCACCTGGGCCGGCTACCGCTACGCGGACGCGAAGTTCTCCAAAAAGGGGATCCCCTTCCAGTGGCGGCTGCTGCACGGGATCGCCATGGCGACGGTGCAGAAGAAACTCAAGGACCACCTGGGGATGAGCCGGGTCAGAAACGCCTACACCGGCGGGGCGGCCATGGGGCCGGACCACTTCCGCTTCTTCCACTCCCTGGGGGTCAACCTGAAGCAGATATACGGCCAGACCGAGGTGGCCGGGATCTCGGTCGTGCACCGCAGCACCGATATCAAGTTCGACACCGTCGGCCACCCCATCCCCGGCACCGAGGTGAAGATCGCCGAGGACGGGGAGATCCTGACCCGCAGCCCCTCGGTCTTCAAGGGCTACTACAAGAACCCGGAGGCGACGGAGAAGACCCTCAAGGACGGCTGGCTCTACTCCGGGGACAAGGGCTTCATCGACGACGACGGGCACCTGGTCGTCTTCGACCGCACGAAGGACGTCTTCACCCTCACCGACGGCCGGCCCTTCGCGCCCCAGTACCTGGAGACCCGCCTCAAGTTCAGCCCCTACATCAAAGATGCCTGGGTGGTCGGGGACCGCAAGGAGTACCTCGCCGCGGTCATGTGCATCGACTACGCGGTGGTCGGCAAGTGGGCCGACGAGCGCAAGCTGAACTACACGAACTACCAGGAACTCTCGCAGATGCCCGAGGTCTACGAGCTTGTGGAGAAGCAGATCCGCCAGGCCAACAAGGACCTGCCGGAGGTGGCCAAGATCCGCAAGTTCACCAATCTCTATAAAGAGTTCGACCCGGACGACGAGGAGCTGACCCGCACGCGCAAGCTGCGCCGGGCCTTCGTGGAGAAGCGCTACAAGGTGATCCTGGAGGCGCTCTACTCCGAGACCCAGGCCGTCCACATCGACACCACCATCAAGTACGAGGACGGCCGGGAGTCGCAGATCGTGACCGATCTGAAAATCATTCTCATCACCGCCTGAGCCGGGCCGGCAAGGAGACGAACCGATGGAGCTGTTCCTGATGACGTTGACCACCGGGATCATGGTGGGCGGGATCTACGCCCTGGTGGCGCTAGGCTGGGTGCTGATCTACAAGTGCTCGGGGGTGTTGAACCTCGCCATGGGCGAGATGACCCTGATCGGCGCCTACGTCACGCTGAGTTTTCATGCCATGGGGGTGCCGTTTCTGCTCGCGCTCCTCTTCTCGCTCATCATCGGCTTCATCCTGGGGATCCTGACCGAGCGGATCTTCCTCGACCGGCTGATCGGCGAGCCGGTCCTCACGGTCATCATGGTGACGGTGGGGCTCTCCTTCTTCTTCAAGGGCACGCTCGAGTTGATCTGGGGCACCGACACCCGGGTCTTCACCCCGCCCGTCTTCTCGATCGAGCCGATCCGGATCGGGACGATCGTGGTCGGCAGCGTCTACTTGTGGAGCTTCGTCGCGGCCATCATCCTGCTGGTCATCTTCGTCTGCTTCTTCAAGTACACCCGCTGGGGGCTCGCCATGCAGGCGACCGCCGACGACGAGATGGCGGCCCTCTCGCTCGGGGTGAGCGCGCGCTTCGTCTACGCCACGGCCTGGGCCATCGCCTTCATGGCGGCCGGGGTGGGCGGGACGCTCCTTGGCAACATTAACGGGCTCAATATCTCGGTCGCCTACCTCGGGCTCCTGGTGCTCCCGGCCGTGGTCCTGGGGGGCTTGAACTCGGTGCCGGGCGCGATCCTGGGCGGGATCATCATCGGGGTGCTCCAGAACTTCTGCGGGGCCTACCTGGACCAGTTCTTCCCGGGCGGGGTGAAGGAG
>JBFYWX010000539.1:0-2553 GCA_041310825.1 Desulfobacteraceae bacterium
CGGCCACCGTGAGCCCCGTCAAGGGGATCAGAAGGAGCATCCCGATGAAACAGGCCCTAAAGCTCGTCTTCTGGATCAGCTTCCGAATAGTCAGCACCGGGGTCGGCCGCCTTTCAGGCCGGGTCAGGTCGTTTTCATTTCGGGCGGGCAGGCCACGAGATCGATGTCGCGTTTGGCACACTCCTCGTTCATGACGGCGACGGCCCGGCGCGCCGGCACCCCCTTGGCTTCGAGCTCGGCCACCCACCGACGGGTCACCTCCTGAAACCGGCCATACCAGCGCTCGGCCTCGGCCCGCGGCAGCTCGACCAGCCGGACACCTCCCTTCTGGACCTCTTCCAGCAGTCGGGGGTACTCGGCCCGGGTCAACCCGCCCGACGTACGGAAGGGGTTGGCGCACACCGCCTCGATCAGCCGCTGCTGCTCGTCCGGCAGGCGGTTCCAGGCGGCGAGGTTCATGACGGTGCCCTCGGAGACGCAGCCGAGGGTCGTCACCACCCCGTAGCGGGCCACTTCGTGAAGCCGGTAGGCGAGGAGAATCGGCGGGCAGGTGACGATCCCGTCGATGGTGCCGGTTTCGAGCGCCAGGTACACATCCCCGGGCGGCATGAAGAGGGGCTCCGCGCCCAGCGCCTTCACGTAGTGGGACTGATGGCCGCCGGGGGTCCTTAACTTCAACCCCTTGAGGTCCTCCATGCGGGCGACCGGCTTTTTGGTCCAGATGAAGGACTGGATGCAGCCGTTCAACTCGAGCACCTTCACATCCTTGAACTCCTCCCGCAGGACCCGCCGGTAGACTGCGTTGCCGATGTCGGCCGCCACATCCTTGCCGTCGACCCACACCGCGAGCGAGAGCACATCGGTCAGCGGGAAGCGGCCCGGGGTGAAGGTGGCCGTGAAATAGCCGAGATCGGAGAGACCCTTGGCCACGATGTCGAAATGCTCGGGGGCCTTACCGAGCGCGGCCCCGGCGTACAGAGCCGGATCGATTTGGCCCCCGCTGCGGCGTTTCAGCTCTTCGAGCATCGGGACCCAGACGGTACGGGTCTCGCGGCTCAGGGGGGGGTGCCAGGTGCTGAACCGGAGTCGCAGGGCCGCCGCCTGCGCCGACACTCCGCCGCCCAGCCCCAGCCCCCACGCCGCCCCGCCGGCCAGGACTCCCTTCAAAAACCCTCTGCGCGTCCACGCCCCGCATTGCTGACACATGATCCTTCTCCTTCTGTAATGCTCTCTGGCGCCGAGGACCTTTCGGCCGGAAGGTGATGGCTATCCAAAAATAGATTTGCAACGCGCACTGCCGGCACGCCGCAGCAACCCCGGGATGAAGCGCAACGCAGCGATGGGGCTTTTTGGAAAAGACGTCATCCGTATCCCAATGCGGCCAGTTCCTCCTCGCTCATCCCCAGGAAATGGGCCACCTCGTGCGCCACCGTGATCTCGATCTCCTCTTCAAGCTCCTCGCGCGTGGCGCACATCTCTTCGAGCGGCTCCTTGAAGATGTAAATCGTATCCGGGTAAAGCGGCGGCTCCGCGGCGCTGCGCTCATTGAGCGGCACCCCCCAATAGACCCCTAATAAGGGCTCATCCGGGGGGTAGCCCATCTCTTCGAGCATCTCCGGTGCGGGCCGGTTTTGAACCGTGATGAGGATGTTCTCGAGGTGCTGCCGGATCTCTTCCGGGATGCGCTGGATGGCCTGCGTGACGATCCGATCGAATTCCTTGTTGTTCAGTCGCATGGGGGCCGATCGCACGGTTAGGGATAGGTTAAAGACCGCATGGGGGAATCATAATTGGCCGCAGGACCGTTTGCAACCCATTTCAGGCGCCGCCGCGGTTAGGTATTTAATGAAAATCGTGGTAACGTAAAAAAAGCCGTCCTTTCTGCCGACTGCGGCCGGTCGGGATGGCGGAGCTGCTTCAACCGCGGACATCGGGCATGGAACGACAGGCGCGCCAATCAAAGCTGCTGTTTGACAAGAAGGACTACGATCTGATCCGGATCGTCAACGATGTGCTGCGTTCGGCCAAGTTCGCCCGCAAACAGTATTACCCCCATCTGCACCCCAACGGCATCAAGGAGATGGCGGAGACCAAGGGGCTGCGCACCGCCTACGCCGTAGCCCAACTGCTGAGCTCGCTTGAAATCGGAGGGGTGGACGACCGGCTGAACGCCGTGCGTGCGCTGCGCCTGGAGGTAATCGACACGACCGAAGGGCCGATGACCAAAAACACCGCCCGGGTGCTGCTGGAGATCATGAAAAACCTGGTGCGCGCCTTCGGGGACCTTCGCCGCCAGCTCGAGCTGGCCCACGATTTCCGCATGACGGCCTCCGGCAAACCGCGCCTCGTCCGCCGCCAGCTCAGGCACTATCACCTGCTCGAAATGCCCGAGGAGTGGAATCAGATCACCTTCGACGACCACGTGCACGACGCCAACACGAAGGGGCGCAAATCCTCCACCCACCTCATCATGGACGCCTGGATCAAGGGCATCCGCCGCCTGCGGATCATCCACTACAACTTCATCGAGCCGCGCTTTGCGGCCGAGCTCTT
>JBFYWX010000544.1:0-4619 GCA_041310825.1 Desulfobacteraceae bacterium
AACGCCTGTTCCAGTTCCGCCATCCGAGCCCTGAGCGCTTCGGCGCTCTCCTCGGCGCGGGCGGTGTCCATGCTCTCCTTGCGCAGGCGGCCGGCGGATTTGGCCGCCGTGCCCAGCCGGCCGGCCGAGGTGGCACTCACCGTTTTGCGGCCTAAAAATGCGCCGAGGATCGCCGTTCCAAAAGAGATGGCGGTCTCGACTTTCTTGGCGGAAAGCTGCTCTTTTTCACGCATCACCGCCTGCTCCGCGCGCATGAGCCGATCCTTCAGCGCGGCGAATTTGTCGGCGTAGCGCCGCCGCAGCTTTTCCACCTCCAGGTCGCGCTGCTCACGGGCGGCGTGGGCGAGCCGGGCCACGAAGGCGGCGCTCGATTCATCCGGGGCGGCGGCCAGCCCGAAGCGCTCCGAACGCTGCAGCCGGAGGGCGTAGTTCCGGCGCACCCAGCGGGTCAGATCCTTGCGCCAGGCCTCGTAGGCCTTGGGTTTTTTGGCTTCAGCCGGCAGCTCCGCGAAAAAGACGCCGCCGACCGGTTGGGGGCTGAGCACGGAGGGGTCCATCTCCAGCGAAACGGCCTGGTCCCAGTCGAGGGCGACGGGCCCATCGCTCAAGGGCACCGCAACCGCAAGCCGCCGGGAGAGATCGAGCCGATGCTTGGCGCTGGTGTAATGAACCGCTACGCAGCCGGCCACGAAGGGGACGTACTCCACCCCCGCTGCGGGTTCCTTCGGTAGCAAATAGTGGGCGCTGACTCCCGGGGGCAGCAGCGGCGGCTGGGTTTCCCGCACGGCTCTGTCAGGAGCCTGCGGTGGTGCCGCTTGCGCGGCGGCGGAGGCCGCCGCGGGCGGGATCGGTGCCGCTGCGGCCGTGAGGGTTTTGATGTTCTCGCGGGTCATCGGGCCCCTGAGATAGGAGAGCGTCCAGCGGGTCTGAAAAAGGACCGGTTCGTTCTCGTGGACGCTGTTCAGCAGGAAGACCCGTTTGCCGAGGCCGGCCAGGGTTTGCTGCATGCGCCCCCGGTCGAAGCGGCGGCCCTGGGCGGCTCCCTGCAGTCCGGCCATGACGCGCTCCTTGTCGCCTTCGGTCTGAAGGCGGCCGATGAACCAGGTGCCGGTATTGGCCAGCCCCTTGTAATCGAGGTCGACCGGGTTCTGGGTGGCGAGCACCACCCCGAGGCCGAAGGCACGGGCCTGCTTGAGCAGCGTCAAAAGGGGCTGTTTGGACGGCGGGTTGGCGACCGGCGGGAAAAAGCCGAAAATCTCGTCCATGTAGAGCACGGCCCGCAGGCTGGAAGTGCCGGGCTGGGTGCGCACCCAGGCGAGGATTTCGTTCAGCAGCCTGGCGACGAAGAACATGCGCTCGGTGTCGCCGAGGTGGCTGATGCTGAAGATCGACGCCCGCGGCCGGCCCTCGGCGGTGAACAGCAGCCGGCCGATATCAAGAGTCTCCCCTTCCATCCACGCTTCGAATCCGGGCGCGGCCAGCAGATTGTTGAAGCGCATCGCCAGCTGAAAGCGCTCCTTGGCTGGGAAAAAGGCGTCGAGATCCATGACCCCTACGCGGGAAAGCGGCGGGTCCTGAATGGCACGTACCAGGCCGGTCAGATCGAGTTCATGGCCCTGAGACCAGGCGGCGTTGAAGATGGAGGCGAGCAGGATGTGCTCGCGGCTGGTCAGGGGATCGGCCTCGATGCCGGCGAGCGCCAGCAGGGAGGTGGCCGTCGTTTGGATGCGCTCTGCCAGGAGGTCCCGGTCTTCGGTGAGCGCGGCCGGGGGCGGCGCAAAGCGTCCCAGGGCATTCACCGGACATCCGGCGCGGCTGCCGGGGGTAAAGACGGTAAACTCCGCCGCCGCCCGCAGCCGCTCGATGCGCTCCGGTCCCTGCCCCCAGTCGGCGAGGCCGTTGCGCCACGCTCCGGCCTGCTTTTCCGCAAACTGCTGCCGGCTGAGGCCGGCTCCGGTTGCCTCGCGGTCGTCCACCCAGGGCAGGAACTCCGCGGCCGAGAGCCCCGGGAAGGTGAGCATCAGGTTGGGCAGATCCCCCTTGGGGTCGATGGCGATGACCGGGATGTTGTCGATCAGGGCCTCCTCGATCAATCCCAGGGCGAGACCGGTCTTGCCGCTGCCCGTCATGCCGATGATCACGGCATGGGTAGTCAAGTCCTTGGAATCGTAGAGCACGAGCTCGTCCGTGCGCCTGCCGGAATCCATGTCGAATCTCCGGCCCAGGTAAAACACCCCCAGCTTTTCATAGGCGATCATGGATGGCCCCCTCTTGGGTATAGAGTTAAGGGTCACTGCTTCGAACCATTACCCCCCACCGCCGCTGGATGTCGCCGGTGAGTCTTCCTCTTGGCGGAGTCATAATGCGTTGCGGCCGCGGAAGTCAATGCCGTCTTGCCTCCGCTCCCGATCCCTTGTATGGTACCCGACTCCATCTGACGGCAACCGGGCGGGACTGCGCATGGAATTCGATCTGAACCGTTTTCGACCGGCGGCGGAGCGGCCGATCGATCTGGAGGGGCCGGCCGCCCTGATCGTCCGCACCCAGCGGCCGGGCGGCGAGATCCCCTGGTGCGAGAACCAAAAAACCGACCCGTGGGACCACGTGGAGGCCGCCATGGGGCTCGCCACGGCCGGTTTCCTGGCCGAGGCGCGCCGGGCTTTTGCGTGGCTGGCCGGCGAGCAGCTCGCGGACGGAAGCTGGTACAGCACCTACCTCCGGGGCGTCGCCCAGGACCAGACCCGCGACGCCAACCTCTCGGCCTATGTCGCCGTCGGGGTCTATCACTACTTCCTGCTCACGGCCGATCGGGGCTTTGTGAGCAGGATGTGGGCGACGGTGAGCCGGGCGATCGATTTCGCCCTGAGCCTGCAGGCGCCCACCGGGGAGATCCACTGGGCCATCAGCCCCGCCGGAGCGGTCGACCGGATGGCGCTGCTGACCGGGTCGAGCTCGATTTTTATGAGTATCAAGTGCGCCCTCGCCCTCTCCGGAATCGTCGGCCACACGCGCCCCGCCTGGCAGGCGGCGCTGCAAAAGCTCGGGGCCGCCATCCGCAGCAAACCGCATCTCTTCAACATGACCAAGTCGCGCTTCTCGATGGACTGGTTCTATCCCGTCCTTTCGGGAGCGGTCAGCGGGGCGGAGGCCCAGCGCCGGATCGAACGCGGCTGGAAGAAATTCGTGGTCGAGGGCCTCGGCGTGCGCTGCGTGTCGGATCAGCCCTGGATCGCCATCGCCGAGACCAGCGAGCTGGCCCTGACCCTGGCCGGCATGGGCAGCCTCGACCAGGCCCGGGTGGTCTTCAGCTGGATCAACGAGCGGCGCTTCGAGGACGGCTCCTTCTGGGCCGGATTCACCTTTCCGGAGATGACCATCTGGCCGGAGGAGCGCATCTCCTGGACCAACGCCGGGGTCCTCATCGCCGCGGATGCCCTCTTCGGCCTCACCCCGGCCGCCGGGCTCTTCAGCCACCGCTTCTGGGATGCGCGCGGGTGACGCTGTTCAGAACGGCGAAGAGCAGCCCGCCCGCGAGGGCAATGGCGGCGCTCACCTGAAACATCCCCGCCGCGCCGATGGTCTCGTACAGATACCCGTTTACGAAAAAGCCCACCATCAGCCCCAGGCCGTAGGTCAGGGCATTGTTTGCGGCCTGGCCGATGGTCTTGGCGCCGGCGGGGGCCAGGCGGTCCATGTACAGGATGCTGGCCATGTGGAAGGCGCCGTACGTCAGCGCGTGCAGGAGTTGTGCGCCCAGGATCCACTCGGCCGAGACCGCCGCCCCCATGATCCCCCAGCGCAGGACGGCCGCGGCGAAAGAGATCATCAGGGTCGCCTCCAGCGACAGGCGCTGGAAGAGCCGTTTTGAGAAGAGCATGACCCCGATTTCGGCGCCCGAGGCGAGCGCCCAGCTTGCGCCGATGAAGGTCGCCGAATAGCCCAGCTGCTCCAGGTGAATCGAAAAGAACCCGTAGTAGGTGCCGTGGCTCACGAGCATCAGGAAGGCGCACAGGATGAAGACGAGCGGCTGTCGTGCGATCAGGGCATGTGCCTCCCGGCCGAAGGCGAGGGGGGTCGAGGCACGGGCGCGCGGCACACTGAACGAGAGGATCGCGTGCACCAGCGATACGGCCAGGATGGCGGGGATGATGACCCGGGCCGATGTCGCATCCATGACCGGACCGGCGCTCAGCACCACGGCGATGAAGCTGAAGGAGCCCCAGACGCGAATCCGCCCGTAGCTGCTTTTCTCGCGGCCGAGCATGTCCATGCTGAAGGCTTCCAGGAAGGAGATGATCGGGGCGTAGAAAACCCCGTAGGCCGCCGTGATCGCGGCCATCGCGACGAAGTCTTCCGTGAACAGAAACGCGGCCCAGATGAAAGCGCTGGCGATGTGACAGAGGATATAGAACGGGCGCCGGCGGTTGGTGCGGTCGGCGGCGAGTCCCCACAGGAGCGGGAACACCACGAGGGTGATGGCGCGCAGCGCCGAGAGCAGGCCGATCTCCATGCCGGAGAACCCCAGATGGTAGCAGTACAGATTGAAATACGGCAGGTACAGGCCCATCACCCCGAAAAAAAGGAAGTACTGGGACGCGATGGCCAATGACCCGCGCGCG
>JBFYWX010000003.1:0-4232 GCA_041310825.1 Desulfobacteraceae bacterium
CCCGGCCCGCCAGTTGCCGGACAAGGCGGTCAGCCTGCTCGATACCGCCTGCGCCCGGGTTGCCATCAGCCAGTCTTCGGAACCGGCCGAGGTGGAGGACTGTCGGCGCCGCATCGAGGGCCTGGAGACCGAGCTCGCCATCATTGGCCGGGAGACTACTGTGGGAGTGGACACCGTGGAGCGCGAGCGGTCGGCGTCTGCAAAGGTCGCCGCCGAGCATGAGCATCTCTCGGGGCTGAACACCCGCTGGGAGGCGGAGAAGGGCGTGGTGCAGCAGATCCTGGACCTGCGGGCCAAGCTCCGCGGCCACCGGGCGCCGGTGGAGGGCACAGGTAGCACGCTGGAGCAGGCGGCAAACGCCGCCGCGCCGGGTCAGACGCAGGCTCAGACGCCTGCACCCGAGGCGGGCGCCCAGACGGCCGGCGAGACGCCACCGGCCGGGCCCGTCTCGTCCACCGCCTTGTCCGAGGCGGAACGGGCCGAGGCCCTGGTTGCCCTGCGGGGGCTCCAGGGTCAGCTTCAGGCCCTCCAGGGCGAACGCCCCCTGATCCTGCCGAGCGTGGACGCCCAGGCGGTGGCCTCCGTGGTGGCGGATTGGACCGGCATCCCGGTGGGCCGCATGGTCAAGGATGAGGTGGCGGCCGTCCTGGGCCTGGCGGAGACCCTGAACAAGCGGGTCATCGGCCAGCGCCATGCACTGGAGGCGATCGCCAGCCGCATCCAGACCTCCCGCGCCCGGCTCGACAACCCCAACAAACCCATCGGAGTCTTCATGTTGGCCGGCCCCTCCGGGGTCGGCAAGACCGAGACGGGTCTCGCCCTGGCGGAGGCCCTCTACGGGGGCGAGCAAAACATCATTACCATCAACATGAGCGAGTTCCAGGAGGCCCACACGGTCTCGACCCTCAAGGGCGCGCCCCCCGGCTATGTGGGCTACGGCGAGGGCGGCATCCTCACCGAGGCGGTGCGCCGCAAGCCCTACAGCGTGGTGCTGCTCGACGAGGTGGAGAAGGCCCACCCGGACGTTCACGAGATCTTCTTCCAGGTCTTCGACAAGGGGTGGATGGATGATGCCGAGGGCCGCTACATCGACTTCCGCAACACAGTGATCCTGCTCACCACCAACGTAGGCACGGACCTCATCATGGGGCTGTGCAAGGACCCGGAGTTGATGCCGGACCCGGAAGGGCTAGCCCAGTCACTGCGCCAGCCCCTGCTCAAGACCTTCCCAGCGGCCTTGCTCGGGCGAATCGTCACAATCCCTTACTATCCCTTGAGCGACGAGATGCTGGGGGCGATCATCCGTCTGCAATTGGATCGCATCGTGCGCCGGGTTGCCGACAACCACCGTGTCCCCCTGACCTACGACGACGCCGTGGTGAAGCTGATCGCCGAGCGCTGCGCGGAGGTGGAGAGCGGCGCGCGGGTGGTGGATGCCATCCTCACGAACACGGTGCTGCCCGCCATCAGCCGGGAGATGCTGAACCGCACCCTGGAGGGCAAGACGGTTCCGCGGGTCACCATCGGAGTGGGCGAGTCGGGGTTCAGCTACGGATTTGACTGATGCATCTTTGCAACCCCATCCGTGCCGGACTGCCCCTTGCCGTTCGCCCGTGTCTGATCTATTCTTTAATTTATGCCCTGCCGTTGCGGTTTGGTGTTACCTCAGGTCATGCGCCGTCGCCGAAACAACGCTATTTTTTGAGAGTGGTCCGAATTAGTTAGGCCGCCTTGGACTGAGGTTTTGGCGGGATGATCATGGTTTGGCGAAAACGGGGATGATCCCCGTTCCCCCGCTGGGGTCGAGGGGTGAGATCGGGGTTGCGGCGACCGTGACAGTTAAAGCAGAAATTGCGCCTGGCCCCTTTTTTCGCTAGGTGTTGGACGAGATGGATCTGCGGCCCTTGGAACTGATCGACGCGCAGTACACGCGGCGACCGTTTTTCGGCAGCCCAACGGTGTCCGCCTCGAATCAAAGGTAGGCCAATAACATGGGCCTTGGCTCGCTCTGATAGAGCCCTGGAGAGGCTGGCTTGAGGGAGTATTACGACCATGATCGACACTCTGAAAGCGCCTGTAGGAGAAAGGGGAAAGTACCTCGGTCCTATCAACCAATCCGAGGATGTGCTGCTTGTCCGAAAGCTGCTGCAGCCCCACCTGAAAAGACTCGGAATGGCGTATCTCCTCAAGAAGAAGGAAGAGGAGAAGGGAAAGTGTGACTCCCAACTGATAAAGGCCATCCGAGTTTTTCAGGAGAAAAGGCTCAAACTTCTGTGGTCTGACGAACACGCCAACATTCATAAGTCTCCGGCCTACGATGGTCGCATCGATCCGGGTGACGAGACGTTTCTGGCGCTCACCTATCCCGCCGCCGCTGGCGACAACGTGTTCAAGGAGGAGGTGAAAACGAAGCGGGTGGTGAGTGGCAAGCCTGAGAAAGGCCTAGTTCTAGCCGCCGGGAAGAACGTGTTGGGGCGTGAGGAATTTCAGAGCGGCGCGAAGGCATTTTGCACACTTTACAAACTCTCACCGCCTGTTCTTATCGACACTGAAAAAGATAAACCGTCACGGGAAGCAAATGGACTGAAATCCCAAGCCGTATACGACGCCATGGAAAAGGCCGCGGATGGCACCCTCGATGTGATCGCCTTTTTTGGTCACGGGATGCCGGATAGCCTGCCGACGTTCGGTCTTGTTACTGGCGATATAGAGAGACTCGCACCGAGGATTAAAGCGAAGTGCAAGAGTAAAGCCGCGATCCTTCTCTATGCCTGCTCGGCCGGCGCTTTTGGCGGGTTTGCGTCCACCCTGGCCTATGCGGTAAACGGTGGCTCGGGAACGGAAAATCGCTGCATCATGGTATATGGTCATCTTAATGATGGCCACACGTATCACAACGCTCAATGCAGTTACTTCCCGGGGCCAGGGTATGTCGTGCCCCCGACATCACCGCTATTTGGCTCTTGGTATCGGAGGATGTGGCATACGGACCTATGGGCCCGTTTCCCTTTCATGTCTGATATAGCACTTGCCAACGAACTCAATGGGGAGGAATACCCGAGGGCATTTGAGAAGTGGTTTGGCTTTAAGAAGGCATGATGTTGACAGATGGTAGACCAATAGATGGCGACGGTCCGTCGCGTGCTCACCCCGTTCCAAAAGGAGGAAGGTTATGCCACAAGAAATTCTTCGCCCAGGCTACATCGGTGACAAAGCCTTGACGAAGGCTCCGTGGATGCGTTTCGCGTTAGCGGAGTGGGGAGTGCGCGAGGGACAGGGGGAGGCGAAAAAAAGGCGCGTCACCCCGCGCATCGTGGATTATCTGAAAACCTGTTCCAGCCTCGACGGGAAGCCGAGTCAGCGCAGAGATAGCACATCTTGGTGCTCCGCCTTCGTCAACTGGTGCATGCGACAGGCCGGGTTTCTGGGAACCAATGACGCGCGCGCGGCGTCGTGGCAAGACTGGGGAACCAAGCTGATCGAGCCGCGCTACGGCGCCGTGACGGTTTTCTGCAATCACGTCGGGTTCTTCTGTTACCGAGGGGGGCCAAGCGTCTTCCTGTTGGGGGGAAACCAAGCCGATCTCGGTTGGCAGCATGAAGTCAAGCGTCAGAAAGACGGCCGCTGCCCGGCGGGGCCGTGGGAGCCGCCTCGGCAGGACAGCAGCCACTATGTGGGTGTCGAGCCCTTCCCGCTGGACGCCGTAATCTGCTATAGGTGGCCGTCGCAGCCGAGCGTGAAGCAGGAGTCGACGTAGGCCAGATTCGCCCGCGAGGCAGGGCTGTCGCATAAAGGTATTATCGAGAGAAGGCCTTGGTCATCGTTTGGTCCAAAGATGAGTATTGATGTCGGTTATCGAGCACAGGCGAGCACATGAGGGGTGGCAGGAGCGCCGGTCCGGTGTACCCTTGGAAGCGCGAACAATCCGAGGGACACGCCGATGCCCGATGCTCCTGCCGATGTTGACGCTAGCAGCCTGTCGGACTTAGGCCCAGGAATAGCTGTTATAGAGGGGCGAGGGTCAAGTCTTGCAATCAAAGGGGCGGGGGTCAAGTCTTGCAATCAAGCATTTTCCGGCCATGGTGGATCGCGCGTGATTGCAAGACCCGGTCTTTCCAGTATCCTTCTCACACCTGCCGGTGCAGCGGCACGCGGACGGACAGCGGGGACAAGTGCGCGCCGGTGTAGGCGCAGACGCATTTGCTCAGGACTTGCCTGAATCAGCGTCCGCC
>JBFYWX010000058.1:0-3619 GCA_041310825.1 Desulfobacteraceae bacterium
GGCCCTCTCCCGGCGCCACCAGGTGCTCTGCATCACCCACCTGCCGCAGATAGCGAAGTTCGCCGACCACCACTTCAACATCTCGAAAGAGGTGGCCTCCGGCCGCACCCGTACCGTCATCGCCCCGCTCTCGGATGCGGAGCGCACGCGGGAGCTCGCCCGCATGCTGGGGGGCGAGACGATCACTCGGATCACCCTTGAGCACGCGCGCGAACTCCTCGGTCGGAAGCATAAGACTAAGGGCTGAGCCTTCCGCCCTCCCCCCCGGAGAGACGCGGATAGGGAGACCCCATCGGGCAAGAAAAACCCCCATCCGGCGTGAGCACGGATGGGGGATGAGAGCGATTTTTTGTGGGGGATGGAACCTTAGGCTTCGATCTTCTCCACGTCCGATGCCGCAGGCCCCTTGGCCCCCTGCTGGACATCAAAACGCACGCGGTCCCCTTCCACCAGCGACTTGAAGCCTTTGCCCTTGATGGCCGAGTAATGGACAAAAATATCCTGCCCGTCCTCCTTTTTGATGAATCCGTAGCCCTTTTTCTCGTTGAACCACTTGACGACCCCTTCCGCCATGCTGACCTCCTCCTCTTGGTTCGGGTAGTGACCGTCCATCGCGAACTGGACAGGTAGTTAAAAGGCAGCGCTCGTTCGGGCCCTGCCCCTCACGCCGGGATAGCTGATAGCGGCCTTGTACCGTCAAAACAAAAAAAGCAGGACCGAAATCGGCCCTGCTTGACAAGCCTCAACACAAATGAACCGTGAGGAAGAAAATTCGATGGGTCCCACACCACAACGTCGTCACCGGCAGCAAATGCCCACTGAAAGTTTCCACGACACTATTTCGGAAAAAGAGTGGAATGTCAACAAAAAACTGCCGGGATTTCCCGTTCGGACCTGATCTGTGGTAGGATAGGGCGTGGCTTCCTCCTCCATCACATGGTTTCGGGCGACCGGCATCCTGGCCGCCCTCGCTTTTTGCATTCTGCTCGGAATCCGCATAGGCCTCTGGGACGGCCTTTTGTCGCAGCCCCGGAGACTGCCGGGCGCCGCGGCAGCCGCCATTCCGGAGCGGGAGTCCTGGATGAGCATCTTTCAGAACAACCGTCAGATCGGTTTCTCCCACAGCCGGCTGCGGCCGGGAGAGGCGGGCTACGAGTTGGAAGAGACAGTGCTCATGCGGATCAACACGATGGGGATGGTCCAGGAGCTCCGGCTGAACAGTCGCTTCGAGTTGAACCGCGAGCTCGTGCTGGAACGATTCGATTTCGTTATCGAATCCGGGCGTTTCCGCTTTTCGGCCCGGGGACGAGTTGCCGGCGACGTGCTCACAGTCGAGACCGATTCCGGCGGGGGACAGGGCGGCATCGACATCCCGGCCGCGGGGGGGATCCGGCCCGTGGCCGCTCTGGCCCATGCCCTTGCCCGGGCGGACCTCGCACCCGGTGCGCGCTACGAACTGGAGGTCTTCGACCCCGCCTCGATGGCCCGGGTCCCGGTGATAGCGGAAATCATCGGGCCGGAGGCGATCGAGGTGATGGGCAAGCCGGTTAACGCCACGCGCATCACCCTGAACTTCCGCGGGATGATCCAGACCGCCTGGATCGGCCCGAACGGAGAGCTGCTGCGCGAACGGGGCCTTCTCGGCATGCGCCTGGAAAAAACCTCCCGGGAGCAGGCCTTGACCCCCCTCGATCGCGAGGCCGGGCCGGATCTGGCCGAGGCGTCCGCCATCACCCCGGACCGGCCCATCGATGCACCCCAGCAGCGGGAACTGCTGCGCCTGCGCCTGCGGGGGCCGCTGCCCGAGGGGCTCCACCTGAACGGCGGGCGGCAGAGCATGGCCGAGGAGGTTCTCACCATCCGCCGCGAGTCGCTCGCAGAGATCGAGGACTCATCCGGCACCCCGGAATTCAAGGCGTTCGAGCGGATCTACCTGCGGGCGGAGCCTTTCATCCAGTCCGACCACGAGAAGATCCGGGCGGTCGTGCGCTCGGTGTTGGGCGAAGACCCACCGATGGCACCGCTCGAAAAGGCCCGACGCCTCATGAGCTGGATCCAGGCCACTATCGAAAGGCGCCCGGTGCTCTCTATGCCGGATGCGCTCTCCACCCTCGAAAACCGCATGGGCGATTGCAACGAGCACGCCATGCTTTTTGCCGCCCTCGCCCGAGCGGCCGGGATTCCGGCCCGTGTGGAGGCCGGTCTCGTCTACATGCGGGGCCGGTTCTACTACCATGCCTGGAACCTCCTGTTTTTAGGGCAATGGGTGACGGCGGATGCACTCTTCGACCAAATTCCGGCCGATGCCACTCACCTGCGGCTCGTGACCGGCTCGATGCAGCAGCAGTTCGACCTGCTCGCGGTGATGGGACAGCTTCAAATCGACGTTCTGGACTGAAAGTGGAAAGGGCGCGGCCGGCGCGGAGGACCGTAGCGCCGCCCGGCGCGGTCGAGAGGAACATGATCGAGCTCACGAATCTCACCAAAACCTACGGCGCCTTCACCGCCGTGGACCGTCTCAACCTGAAGGTCGCGCGCGGCGAAATTTTCGGCTTCATCGGGCCGAACGGCGCCGGCAAAACCACCACCATCAAGTTGATGGGCGGTGTCCTCGCCCCCACCGAGGGGTCGGTGGCCGTCTGCGGGATCGACATGCAGGCGGATCCGGAGAACGCCAAGCGCCGGATCGGCTTCATCCCCGACCGGCCCTACCTTTATGAAAAGCTGACCGGGATCGAGTTTCTGAAGTCCACGGCGGACGTCTACGGTGTGCCGGGTGCGCTTTTCACCGGCAAGGCCAAGGCGGTGCTCGCCCAGTTCGCGCTGGCCGACTGGGGACAGGAGCTGATCGAGTCCTATTCGCACGGGATGAAACAGCGCCTGATCATGGCGGCCGCGATCCTCCACGACCCGGAGGTCCTGATCGTGGACGAGCCCATGGTCGGGCTCGATCCCATCGCCATCATCATGGTCAAAAAGCTCTTTAGAGAGCTGGCGGCGCGGGGCATCAGCATTTTCATGTCCACCCACACCCTGAAGGTGGCCGAGGATATCTGCGACCGCATCGGCGTCATCGCCCGCGGCCGCCTGATCGCGAGCGGTACGACGGCCGATCTGCAGCGCGAGGCGAACGTGGGCACATCCGATCTCGAGGCCGTCTTTCTGAACCTGACCGCGCCGGGGGCTTTTGCGGAATGAGGGCCCTGATCGGCGACATCGGCATTCTGCTCAGGCCGCGCCTTAAACCGCTCACCCCGCGCCGCCTGCGCGGCGGAACGTTGCGCCTGCTGGTGCTGGGCACGGCGGGGGTTCTTTTCTGGAGCGGGCTGTTCGCCGTCGCCTGGCGGGTGCTCGCCTACTTTCAGGGCATCGAGGACATCGGGGACATCCTGGCCCTCAAGCTGCTCTCGATGATCCTGATCGTCTGCTTCGCGCTGCTGCTCTTCAGCAGCATCCTGACCTCCCTCTCCAAGCTCTACCTCTCCCGCGACCTGCTCCTCGTGCATTCACTCCCGGTTCCGCGCCACCGGGTTTTTCTCGCCCGCTGGCTCGACAGCACGGTCGACAGCGGCTGGATGGTGGTCCTCTTCACCCTGCCGGTCTTTCTGGCCTACGGAGT
>JBFYWX010000067.1:0-2925 GCA_041310825.1 Desulfobacteraceae bacterium
GGGATCGGCCGGTGCAGACCGCCGATGATCACATGCGGGAGGAGCACATGTCATGATGGATCAACCCAGTGAACCTGGCGAAGAGAACTTTGCGGAAATGCTCGAAGCCTTCAGCCCGGGCAAGACCGCCGAGGTGCGTATCGGCGACCGGGTGAAAGGCCGAATCATTTCCATCGGGAAGGAGAGTGTTTTCGTTGACACCGGCATGAAGATCGACGCCGTGGTCGAACGGGGCGAACTTCTCGATGCCGACCAGAACCTCACCGTCGCCGAGGGCGACGAGCTCGAACTTTACGTGGCCGCCGTCGGCGAGGGCGAAATTCGCCTCTCCCGGGCCATCTCCGGCGCCGGCGGGGCCCAGGCCCTGCGCGAAGCCTACCAGAAGAAGGTGCCGGTGGAGGGCAAGGTCAAGGAACCCTGCAAGGGGGGCTTCCATGTGGAGGTTATGGAGCATCGGGCCTTCTGCCCGGCGAGTCAGATCGACATCGTTGCGGGGCTGGACCCCTCGGTCCACGTGGGGACGACCTACCAGTTCCTGATCACCCGCTTCGAGGACAAGGGCCGCAACATCGTCGTCTCCCGGCGCGTGCTCCTGAGCCAGGAGCTGGAGATCGCCCGGAAGCAGTTCATGGAGACCCTGAAGCCGGGCGATGTTCTCGACGGTGAGGTCACCCGGATCATGCCGTTCGGCGCGTTTGTATCGCTCTCGCCCGGGGTGGAGGGCATGGTGCACGTATCCGAAATCGGCTGGTCCCGCACGGCCGCCCCCGAGGACACGCTGCAGCCCGGGAGCCGCTTGCGGGTCAAGGTCCTTGGCATCGACACGCCCCCCGGCGCGAAGCAGACCCGGATCGGGCTGTCCATCAAGCAACTCGAGGAAGACCCCTGGCTCAGCGTGGAGGACAAAGTGCACGCGGGGGATGTCGTCCGCGGCCAGGTCACCCGCTGCATGCCCTTCGGCGCCTTTGTCGAAATCGGCCCTGGTCTGGAAGGCCTGGTGCACATCAGCGAGATGAGCTACACCCGGCGGGTGGTGAAGCCGGAGGAGGTGGTCACCCCGGGCGAGACGGTCACGGTGGTGGTCAAGGTCGTGGAGCCGGAAAAGCGGCGTATATCCCTTAGTCTGAGAGATGCCGAGGGCGACCCCTGGTCCGAGGTCCTCGAACGCTTCCCTGCGGGCAAGCGGGTGGAGGGCGTCATCGAGAAAAAAGAGAAGTTCGGCTATTTCGTGCGCCTGGCCCCTGGCATCACCGGGCTTCTGCCCATGGGCAGCATCCGCCGGTCTTCGGCCGCCGGCGCGCTGGAGAAGGCCCGGGAAGGGGACACGCTCACGGTGGCCGTGGAGGAGATCAGCGTGCCGAAGCGCCGGATCTCGCTCGCGCTGGCCAGTACGGACGACGAGAGTGAGTGGCAGAGCTTCACCCCGGGGACCAAGGGCTCCCTCGGCGCGCTGGCCGAAAAGCTCCAGAACGCCCTGGCCGGGCGGAAAAAGTAGATATCAAAGGGTTCGAGGGTCCGAGGGGTCAAGGGTCCACGTGAAGAGCGGCCCGATGCTGTTTCGTTTACCCTCGACTTCTTGGGCCTTTTAATTTTGTCACACCCGATACGCCTTGCGGTGCGAGAATTCCGCCTGCTTGCCCTCGTTCCACTGCGCCACCGGCCTCAGGTATCCGACCACGCGGCTGTAAACTTCACACCGGCGGTAGTTGGATAGGTGCGGGCTCTTGCGGTGGCAGTCGTCGCATTTGTTGTGGAACTTGTCGGGCTCGGGCTCGTAGACCGCCCCACCACTGATGGAAAACCCCTCCGGGGTGAGTGCGACCGCCACGTTCACATCCTTGCCGCAGTCGTGGCATTGGCCCTCGAATCCGAGCATGGCCTTGTCCGGGTGGGATTCAAACAACTCGTGCAACCGCGCAACCGTCATCATAGGACGTCTCTCCCCTCGCACTCAATAATTTTCCGGTGCCCGAAAATGGTGAATTCGCCCGACGCAAAGTTGAGCGCATTCGAAGCAATCCAGGCTGAACGCCCGCGCCGCAGCGCGAACCGACCGGGTTACAAAAATAATTCTCATATTACTCCCCTTCCTGTTGTATGTCAACACCGCACAACCCCCAATATATTGTATCTATCTGTAATCATTGCGTGAAATTTACGACTCCCCCGTGCAACATCCCGCGGGTATGGCAAGGCCTGGGGAGTTTCGTGTCCGAGTGTTCCATATTTCGAAAGTTGCATTGAATCCCGGGGAACCGGTGCTTAATATTGCGGCCATGAAAGCCACATTGAAATGGGCGGGGCTCGCGGTCGTCTGTTTGGCGGTGGTGGTGATCGCCGCCCTCCTGATCATTCCGGCTTTCGTGGACGTGAAGCAGTTCAAGGCGCCGCTGGAAAAATACCTGAGTGAGGCCAGCGGCCGTCCGGTGTCCGTGGGCGATGACGTGCGCCTTTCCCTGTTCCCGTGGGCGGGGGTCTCTTTCTCCGACGTGCGGCTGGGAAACACCCCCGGGTTCGTTGAAAAAGAATTTGCGATGGTGAAATCCGTTGAGGTTCGCATCCGATTACTGCCGCTGCTCTTCCGGGAAGTCCAGGTGGATCGCCTCAGCGTCAACGAGCCGCGCATTTTCATGGTCAAGAACAAGGATGGTCGCGTCAGCTGGGATTTCGGGGGCAGCGGCCCGGAAACCAAGCCGCCGGCCGCGGCTCCGAAAAGCGCGCCCGGTGCCATGTCCGGGCTGCCTATCATATCGCTCGCCGTTGGCGAGCTGAGCCTCCAAAACGGGAGCGTGGTGCTGATCGATCACGGGACCGAATCGCGCCATGACGTCTCCGGATTGAACATTCGGCTCAAAGATGTGACCCTGGACCGTCCGGTCCGGATCGCCATTTCAGCATTGATCCATCAGAAGCCCGTCTCGGCCG
>JBFYWX010000096.1:0-4382 GCA_041310825.1 Desulfobacteraceae bacterium
CCGTGCTTCTTGGGCGGCCTAAGTTCGCGCTTGGCGCACATGGCCTCGAGCGCGTCGATCAGCCGCGGCCGGGTTTCGCTCGGCACGATGACCGCGTCAATGTAGCCGCGGCTGGCAGCGACGTACGGGTTCGAGAAAAGGCTCTCGTACTCCGCGATCTTCTCTTTGCGCTTGGCGCCCGGGTCGGCCGCCTCGGTGATCTCCTTGCGGTGGATGATGTTGGAGGCCCCCTCGGCCCCCATGACCGCGATTTCGGCCGTCGGCCAGGCAAAGGCCATGTCCGCGCCCAGGTCCCGCGAACACATGGCGAGGTAGGACCCGCCGTAGTCCTTGCGGGTCACCAGCAGGAGCTTCGGCACCGTGGCCTCGGAGTAACACCAGAGCAGCTTCGCCCCGTGGCGAATGATCCCGCCCCACTCCTGGTTGCTGCCCGGCAGGTAGCCGGGGACGTCGGCAATGGTGAGCAGCGGGATGTTGAAGGCGTCGCAGAAGCGGATGAAGCGACTGGCCTTGTCCGAAGCGTTGATGTCCAGGCAGCCCGCCAGCGCCTTGGGCTGGTTGGCGATGATGCCGATGACACGGCCGTTCAGCCGCGCGAGGCAGACGATGATGTTCTGGGCAAAGTGCTGGTGCGGTTCGAAGAACTCGCCGTTGTCGACGATGGCCCGGATCACGTCCTTCATGTCGTAGGCCTTGTTGGGGTTGTCCGGGATGACGGCGTCCAGGGCCGGGGCGATGCGGCGTGGGTCATCGCCCGTTGCCGCCGCGGGCGGATCCTCCATGTTGTTCGCGGGCAGATAGGAGAGCAGCCGCCGGATCTGCGCGATACAGTCGCTGTCGTTCTCGCACGCGAAATGGGCCACCCCGCTTTTCTCGTTGTGGGTCTTGGCTCCGCCGAGCTCCTCGAAGCTGATCTCCTCGCCGGTGACGGACTTGATGACCTCCGGGCCGGTGATGAACATGTAGCTCGTGTTCTTAACCATGAAGATGTAGTCCGTCATGGCCGGCGAGTATACCGCACCCCCCGCCGTCGGCCCCATGATGGCCGAAATCTGCGGGATGACCCCCGAGCAGGCGGAGTTGCGGAAGAAGATCTGGCCGTAGCCGGACAGGGCATCGACCGCCTCCTGGATCCGGGCGCCGCCGGAGTCGTTCAGGCCGACAAACGGCACCCCGGCCTTGAGGGCCAGGTCCATGGCCTTGCAGATCTTCTTGGCGTGCATCTCCCCGAGGCTGCCGGCCCGGGAGGTGAAATCCTGGGAAAAGGCGAACACGGGCCGGCCGGCGACCAGCCCGTGGCCGGTGATGACCCCGTCGGAAGGGATCTCGACCGTGTCCATTTCGTAGTTGACGCAGCGGTGGGTGACGAACATGTCGAGCTCGCGAAAGGTCCCCGGGTCAAACAGGAGTTCCAGGCGCTCCCGCGCGGTGAGCTTGCCTTTCGCCTTGTGTTGCGCCACGGCCTTCTCGCCGCCCAGCTTGAGAAGCCTGGCTTCGCGGGCCTTGAGATCCTTGATTTTATCTTCGGTGATACCCATGCTCCCGTTTCCTTTCCTTGATGGCTTCGTAAATAGTCCAATTTCGGCGTTGCGCTTTCCGCCTGCGGCGGATTGTTGCTGCGGCGCACATGAAGTACGCCTCACGCCACGCGGTTGTTTGCTTTCGCAAACGTAACGTTGCAAGCACTGACGTGCTTTTGTCTTTTCGGCCTTCGGCCGAAAATCCAAACCACCCGCGCGGCGGGTGGTCGTTAGAGCGCGCGCCTTGAACTTGGCCTCTTTACAAAGCCATCGATTCGGATGGCTTTGGTTTTGCCTGTGGCGGCCGATCACTTCGACCGCCATCATATAAAGGCCTGAATATCTCTGGATTTACATGCTGTTGTCAAGCGAAAAAAGCAGCTTGTCGGCCGCGGTGGTCGGCGCAAGGGTGCCCCGCTCCACCTCGCGGGTGATGCGCGGGAGCTGTTTTTTAACGTCCGGGTGGCGGGAGAAGCGCTCCGTAAGGCCTTCATCGATGAGAGACCACATCCAGGCGACCGCCTGACCCTTGCGCTTTGCGGTGAGCTCGCCGGAGCCGGAGAGCTTTTCCCGGTGCTGGAGCACGGCATTCCAGATCGCCTCGATGCCGGTCAGCTCCACGGCGCTGCAGGTGAGCACCGGCGGCGTCCACCCGGGCGAAGGCGGCTGCAGCAGGTGCAGGGCCATTTCGTAGATCTTGGCCGCCTTCCGGGCCCGGGCGACATTCTCGCCGTCGGCCTTGTTGATGGCCAGGGCGTCGGCGAGTTCCAGGATGCCCCGCTTCATACCCTGGAGGTCGTCGCCGGCACCGGCCAGCATGAGGACCAGAAAAAAATCCACCATGGAGGCCACCGTGGTTTCCGACTGCCCCACCCCCACCGTCTCCACGATGATGACGTCATAGCCCGCTGCCTCGCACGCCAGCATGGTTTCGCGCGTTTTGCGGGCCACCCCGCCCAGTGTGCCGCTCGATGGCGAGGGCCGGATGAAGGAGTGCGGCTGGGTGGAGAGCCGCTCCATGCGGGTCTTGTCGGCCATGACGCTGCCGCCGCTGCGGGCGCTGCTGGGGTCGACGGCGAGCACCGCCACCCGGTGCCCTTGGCCGACGAGCATCATGCCGAAGCTTTCGATGAAGGTGCTCTTGCCCACGCCCGGGACACCGGTGATGCCCAGGCGCACGGCGTTGCCGGTCTTCGGCAGCAGGGCTGCAAGGATCGCCCGCGCCGCCGCCTGGTGGGCGGAAAGCGCGCTCTCGATCAGCGTGATGGTCTTGGAGAGCATCCGCCGATCGCCGGCGAGCACCCCGGCGATGTACGTTTGAGGGTCGGGTGGTTTCATCATACGGATAGGTATCCGTCGGCCTGTCGGCGCGTCAGCCGGCCGCCGGTGGAAATCGTTTCCCCGACTGGCTGACGGGCAACGGGCCGACCGGCTATCGCTTTCTCTCCAGCGCGTTGAGCACCTGGTTGGCCGATTCGGTCACAGGTGTCCCCGGGCCGAAGACGCAAGCCGCGCCGGCCGCGCGGAGCATGTCGTAGTCCTTGGCCGGGATGATCCCGCCCACGACCACCAGGATGTCATCGCCGCCTTCCTGCCGCAGGGCCTTGGAGAGCTCCGGGACGAGCGTCTTGTGACCCGCCGCCAGGGAGGAGACGCCGACGACGTGCACATCGTTTTCCACGGCCATGCGGGCCGCCTCGTCCGGCGTCTGGAACATCGGTCCGATATCCACATCGAACCCCAGGTCGGCAAACCCGGTGGCGATGACCTTCATCCCCCGGTCGTGGCCGTCCTGACCCATCTTTGCCACCAGGATCCGCGGCCGCCGGCCTTCGCGCTCCTTGAACTGGTCGGTCCGCTTGCGGATGGACGAGATGATCTCACTGTCCCCGAACTCGGCCGAATAGATGCCGGAGATGCACTGGGTGGTGGCCACGTAGCGGCCGAAGGCCTTCTCCATCGCGTCCGAAACCTCCCCGACGGTCGCCCGCTGGCGCATGGCCGGGATGACGAGTTCGAGCAGGTTGGCACCGCCCTCCGCGCCCCGGGTGAGCGCCTCCAGGGCCTGCTTCACGGCGGCGTTGTCGCGCGCAGCCTTGATCGCCTTCAGCCGGGCGACCTGCTCGTCGCGGACACTCGCCGCCACTTCCAGGATGTCCAGGCTGACGTCCTCCGTGGTCTGGTACTTGTTCACCCCGACGATCACATCCAGCCCCTGGTCGATCCGGGCCTGGCGGCGGGCGGCGGCCTCTTCGATCCGCAGCTTGGGCATGCCGGTCTCGATGGCTTTGGCCATACCGCCGAGTTCCTCCACCTCCTGGATGATCTTCATGGATTCCCGGATGATCCCGTCGGTCAGGGCCTCTACGAAGTAGGATCCGGCCAGGGGGTCCACCGCACGGCAGACCTGGGACTCCTCCTGGATGATGAGCTGGGTGTTGCGGGCGATGCGCGCGGAGGCGTCCGTGGGCAGCCCGACGGCTTCGTCGAAGGAGTTGGTGTGCAGGGACTGGGTGCCGCCCAGCACCGCCGAGAGGCACTCCAGGGTCGTACGGATGATGTTGTTGTAAGGGTCCTGGGCCGCCAGGCTCCAGCCCGAGGTCTGACAGTGGGTGCGCAGCATGGCGGACTGCGGGTCCTTGGGATTGAACTGGCCCATGAGTTTGTGCCACAGAAAACGCGCCGCCCGCAGCATGGCGATGTCCATGAAGAAATTCATGCCGATGCCGAAGAAGAAGGAAAGCCTTGGTGCGAACTGGTCGATGCCGAGCCCGGCCTTGAGGGCCGCCCGCACGTACTCGACCCCGTCGGCCAGGGTGAAGGCGCACTGCAGCACCGAGTTGGCGCCGGCCTCCATCATGT
>JBFYWX010000099.1:0-15885 GCA_041310825.1 Desulfobacteraceae bacterium
AATCTCTAACGAGATTGCTATTTCGTGCGGATATCACCTGCTCAAGAAAGTTAAGCGTCACGAAACGTAGGCTCTCACAAACGCAACTTTGCTGGAAGTCGAGTTTTCTGAGATAGTTTCAATGTGACGCTTCAGCGGTCTTAAGTTTTGACAAACAGTTTTGTTCAAATTTATTCAATACCCATTAATGGTTCTAACTCGTAACCAGGTTTGAGCTTCAACTTAAATTTGCCCGTCTGGTCCCTAAGCGCTTTCCTGAAACCATAAAGATTTAGCTTAAGATTCTTGGTGAGATCAAAACTTGCTTGACGAAAACTGTTAAGACTATCTTCTCTGGCTTGTTCAGATAAATTGATTGGTGTCGCAGTATTTTTTAGATGGTTGACTCCTGAAGCTCTAAATAACATTTTGCGGCTTTGAATGTGAAAAAGAGCAGCATCCATCAAAGTGTGTGTGTCATTCTTTTCTCCCTTCACAAAGTAAGCCCCTATAAGCGTCCAATATGTTATAGACAAAGCGCCTGTATCTTTAAATTGTGATTGATCGTAGGAAAACAACATAATGACATCAATATCGAATAATTGCCTCAACTTGTCCAAATTCAAAAATCCTCCGCCCTCTTCGAGGTAATTTGACGGGATAAGTTCAATTGATTCAACAAATTTAAAATCTTTGAATTGAGATGCTATTTCTTGCATTAAATTCATTCTTTCTTTTTCAGGAAACCCTTCCCCATAATCCAGGGATGGTGCAAATGCAAAACCGACCTTTAGCGGAACGGTTATTGTTGGGTCCATGGCTTCTTGGATTTTAATCGTGCTTTCATCAACACTCAAAAATCGAATAAGACTGGTTTTGTAATGGGTGTGTAGTTTCGGAGGAGTCGTGGTACAACTCTCTATAAAGGCAACCAACATTATAAAGCATACGGCAACCCCTAAACGGTATTTCATGATTATAAACCTCCACCGAAATGGTTTAATGTTTTGCACTATTCAGGACAGGAACTTTAACTCAGAAATGAAGTCGAGCTTGAGTAGTGAGTGCCCGAACATCAGATCTCAACCAGCGTGGGTTTCAGTTTCGGTGGAACGGAAAGGATGCTGAGTTATGATCAGAGTATATCTCACTCAAAAACATAAAATCAAATTAAATTTTGTTTAAAAACCGGCACGCCATCACAAATTGAACGCTTCGGTGATTTGTCGGATGTAACCTGCACCAATTCAATTTGGCCATCGGCTAAGGAAATCACATCGGCCATCGGGTGGTAAGGTTAGTCTTCCCCCCCGCGTGAACCTGAATTTGATTACGTGTTTTCAAACCGAGTGCCTTGCACGCGGTTGCGCGTGCAACCGCATGCAGCACTCGCGTGCTTTTGTCTTTTCGGCCGGCGGTCGAAAATTCAAGCCTCCGCGTTGCGGGTGGTCGTTGGCGAAAAATATTTGTGTTGAGATTATCCGCCGAAGGCCAAGCCACCCTGTTACTCCGCTGGTGGGTTCGGATCGCAGGCGTGGACGTAGGCGACCAGCTCGGCTGCGAAAGGGGAGCCGGTTTGGATGGCGCTGTAGGGTGCGCGGGGCGTGTTCAGGTATTGGAGAATAAGAGCGTCGCCGAAAGGCAGGCCCAGGGGCAGGATCCCCGCAAAGAAGAACCCGAGCTCCTCGAACCGTTCGCAGAGCGGCGTGGACTGGGGGTCGGAGAGGTTCAGGACCAGGTGGATGATGTCCCAGCGCTGCAGGCAGAGCTCGCGCAGCCTGAGGCGTATTTCGGCGACGATTCCGGCTCCGATGCGGTCGATCCGGATGCGGGCCAGGTTGAGCGAGCGGATCAGATGGATTTGGTAGGCCGGCGCCGCTGCGGCCGTAGCTTCCGCCGGCGGGGGGGGTGCGGGCGGTGCCGTCCCGGCACCCAGGCTCGTGTAGATAGCGCGGATCATCTCGGTGTGCCGCGCGGGGGCATACACCGGCAGCGGGGAGGGTGGGGTGAGGTATTTGAACTGGACCAGCATGCTCCCCTTGCCCGCCGGGCCCTGCCCCAGCCCCTTGAAATGCACACCGGGGTCGAGCAGGCCCACGAAAAGGGCGCACGCGCTCAGCCCCTGCTGCCGCGCGGTTTTCTGGGAGTAGGGGTGTACGGTCACCGCCTCGCTGAAGACGCCCTTTAGCCCGCGTTGCCGGGCCGCGTGAAGCAGGTGTTCGGTCAGCAGCGCAAAACACCCCTGGGAGCGGTAGGACGGAACCACCACCCCCTGGCCCAGCTCCCCGATTTGCGGGTTGTCGGGCCACAGGCTCAGGGCGCAGTGGCCGACGATGACATCTTGGTCCGTAACGGCCAGGGCCGAATGCACTTTGCCGGCGGCGTTCAGGGCGATGATCTTCTCAGGGTGGTAGACGTAGTCGTGGGAGTAGGAGTAGCCGTAGGTTCTATAGACGGTTTTCGCGATCTCAACGGCGTCGGCAGGTTTAAAGGGCCGGACCCGGCAGCGCCCGGCCGCTCGGGGCAGGGGGGGCGTCGCCTCCGCGGCCTCCGCGGACTGCAACCGGCAGACCGTCTCCCGGCCGGCCAGGGCGCTCTCTGCGCGATGCTTGACGAGAACCACCTCTTTGCCGCCGTGCCCCAGGTTTTTAAACTGGATTTCGTCGAAGTGGTCGCGCAGACTCAGGAGCGCGTTGTCCGGCGCACATTTTTCCCCGGACGCCGGGCCGATGCAGCCGAACGGCAGGCCCTTGTCGCGCAGTACGATTTTCAGCCCGGCGGGGATGAGTTCACAGGCGACCTCCAGATCGCCCCGTTCCCCGGCCTCGAACGAATAGCCCATGAGCGCCGGGAGCGCCGTTCGGAGCCCCTGGAAAATTACGCTTCGGTCCTGCTCGTCGAACCCCGCCAACCGCGCCACATCCGCCGCATACCGGGCGGCGGCTTCCGCATAGCGCGCATCGGCCGGGATGGTGAGACGGGAAACTGCGCAAGGTGGTGCCGGCGCGGTCACGTCGAACCTCGGGCTACCGGCTGCGGATCATCACCAGCAGCATCTTGAAGCGCTCCCGGGCATGCAGGGCGTGGGGGACGTTGGCCGGCATGATCAGCATCTCCCCGGTGTTGACGGTGGACGTCTTGCCGCCGATCGTAATCTCGGCACTGCCGTCAAGGATGTAGACGACCGCATCGAAGGGGGCCGTGTGTTCGCTCAGGCCCTGGCCGGCGTCGAACGCAAAGAGGGTGATGTTACCGATCTCCTTCTTGATCAGCATTTTGCTCACCACCGAGAAGGCGGCGTAATCGACGTGCGTTTCAAGGTGGAACGGAACGCCTTTCGTGGCTGCGCCATTTTCGTTCATAACGAGCTCCTTTCCCTGCGCGTTTGCCCACCATAACAGACCGCCCGCCGGTCGACTACCCCTTTTTCGAGCCGGGTGGCGGCTGACGGTTACATGGGACGTTTGTAGCAAAAAGAAACATGTATAATAATGAGAAAAGCCTCCAGCGCCTGGACCTGCCTGTACCGGGCCAAACCTCCACCCGCATGCGGGTCTCATTGTGAGACGTGTATGCGCCGCACGGCGTCTGTTACGCCCCTTGGCGGAGGGATCATCATCTGATGTTTACGGCAAGCCGGACACTCGAAAAATAGTAATGATCACAAGCGGCTGCAACAAAATGCCGTACAGTGGCATCCCCGTGGCGGGCCCCCTGCCGCCGCAAACCGCGGCCCGGCGGCAGATTGGCCTGCTTTTCGCTTAGGCATGGCCGGCAGTGGCACTCTCCTCAGTCCTCAATCGAAAATGGTCTCATTTCCCGGAGGTGCGCGGTGAGGTCGGCTGATGTCATCGTCGTCGGCGGTGGGCTTTCCGGTTCCGCGATTGCGCTCGGGCTCATGCGCGAGCGGGCCGGAAAGGTGATCCTGTTCGACGAGCAGCTGCCCACCCAGCGGCTCTCCCGCGGAAACTTCGGATTGACCTGGTTCATGTGCAAGGGGGCCAAGCACCCGGTCTATGCCCAGTGGTCCCGTTTGGCCTGCCGGCAGTGGCCTGATTTTGCGGCCGGGCTGGAAACGGAGACGGGCTACAACACCGAGCTGGAATGGACCGGGGGGGCCGTCCAGGCCTTGGGTGAGGCGGAATTCAAGGCGCATGCGGCATCGGTCGAAAACCTCAAAGCCGTCTGTGCCCGGGTCGGCCTGGATTATCCGGTACGGATGCTCGACCGGGCCGAGTTTTCCGATCTGATCCCGGAAATCGTATTGGGGGAAGAGGTCACCGGCGCCATGTACACGCCGGAGCAGGGGCATGTGAATCCCCTCAAGCTCATGGCGGCGCTGCGCTGTGACTTCCAGAAAAAGGGGGGGGGAGTTCATCGGGGCCCAAACCGTCAGCGCGGTGGTTCCCCACGCCAACCGCACCGTTACGGTCAAGACCAGCCGCGGGGACTATCAGTGCCGGAAGCTGGTGGTGGCCTCCGGCCACGGCTCGACCCGTCTGCTGGCCCCTTTGGGGGAGAAGCTGCACATCTATCCCCAGCGCGGTCAGTTGATGGTCACCCAGCGCCACAAGCGCGTCCTCACCATTCCGGTGCTCAGCGTCCGGCAGACCCCGGACGGCACCTTCGTCATCGGACTTTCCACTGAAGACACCGCCCTCGATACGCGCGTCACCGCAACCGCCATGAAAAGCCAGGCCAGCAATGCCATCCGGCTCTTTCCCCTGCTGGGTCGGCTGAACTGGGTCCGCGCCTGGGGGGCGATCCGGGTGATGACCCCGGACGGAGCGCCCATCTACAGCCGCATTCCAGCCCACGAGCAGATCACGGTGGTCGCCCTGCACAGCGCGGTGTCGCTGGCCCCGCTGGCGATGAACGTCGTCGCCCCCTGGATCCTCGGAATCCGGGAGCACGAGCTCATGCATCATTTCAGAAATGGACGGTTCAATGTTTAAACCGGATGCCCCCACCGCGCTCAAGACCGTGCAGATTACCCTTGACGGTAAATCCGTGTCGCTGCCCGCCGACATGAGTGTCGCCGCGGCACTGTTCGCCATCGGCGAAACGATATCCCGCATTTCGCCCTCCTCGCGCCGGCCCTGCTCGCCGCACTGCCTGATGGGGGTCTGCTTCGAGTGCCTGATGGAGATCGACGGTGTCCAGCGCCAAGCCTGCCTGACCCCGGTGCGGGAAGGCATGACCGTCGACCGGCACCTGGATGAGAGCCGAGGAGCGGTCGCATGAGCCGCCACCATGACGTGATCGTCATCGGCGCCGGCCCCGCGGGGCTTGCGGCCGGCGCGTGCCTGGCGGAGATGGGCCTGAATGTGCTGACGCTGGATGAACAGGAGCGTCTCGGGGGGCAGATCTACCGCAACATCGAGGGTGCTCCGCCCGAGCGGCGGGAGCTGATGGGTGAGGACTATGCCAAGGGGCTGGAGGTGGCCGCGCGCTTCCGAAGAAGCGGGGCCGCCTACGAAAACCGCGCCCTGGTGTGGCAGGTGGAGCCCGATGGACGGGTCTGCTACTCTCGCGCCGGCGCCTCCTCCCAGGTAAGGGCCAACTTCATCATCGTGGCCACCGGCGCCATGGAGCGGCCCGTGCCCTTTCCCGGCTGGACCCTGCCGGGGGTCATGGGCGCCGGGGCCGCCAACAACCTGGCCAAGGAGGCCGGGTTGAACCCTACCGGTCGGGTGGTGCTGGCCGGCAGCGGCCCCTTGCTGTTGCTGGAGGCAGCCCTGCTGGTGAAAAAAGGCGTCTCGATCGCCGCCCTTCTGGAGACGACTCCCGTCCTGCCCCCGGCGCCCGCCATCGCGCATGCGCCCAAGGCGCTGCGGCGCGCCGATTTTCTCTGGAAGGGCCTCTCCATGCTGCGCGAAATCCGGAAGGCCGGAGTGGCCCATCACAAGGGAGTCACCCACCTCCGGGCCGCCGGCCAAAACCGCCTGGAGGCCGTCGAGGCCCGCTGCGGCGGCAAGCGGCTTGCAATCGAGGCCGGCCTGCTGCTGGTGCATTTCGGGGTGATCCCCAACACCCACATGTTTCGGCAGGCGGGGTGCCGGATGGTGTGGAAGCCCGACCAGCGCTACTGGCATCCCCTGTGCGACGAATGGGGTCACACGAGCTGTGAGCGTATTTTCGCCGCCGGCGACGGGGCGGTGGTGGCCGGTGCGCTGGCGGCCCAGTACAAAGGCGAGCTGGCCGCGCTGGAGGCCGCCTGCTGTTTAGGGATCCTTCCGGCCTACGAGCGGGATGGGCTGGCCGATCCGATCCGCAAGGCACTCCAGCAGGACGCCTGGCCGCGGCCCTTCGTCGACGCCATCTACGCCCCGCGGCCCGAACATGTCGCCTTCGAGGACACTACCGTCATCTGCCGCTGTGAGAACGTCAGCGTGGGAGACCTGCGCCGGATGGTCCAGGAAGGGGTTCGCGAGCTGAATGAAGTGAAGGTTATCACCCGCGCCGGCATGGGGCCCTGCCAGAGCCGCATGTGCGGGCCGGCGATGGCGGAGGTGTTGGCCGCGGAGCTCGACCTCTCCCCCGACCGGGCCGGGCTGTTGAACATCCGTCCGCCGGTGAAGCCGGTGCCGCTCGCCGAAATCGCCGCGATGCAGCTCGACACCGGCACCACCGAAGGCGCCAACTGGCTGTTGGACAAAAAATAAGGAGCCTCCCATGAGCACGATCACCCGCATCGGAACCGCCGAGCGTCTCAGTAAAATCGTCATTCACAACGGCACCGTCTATCTCTGCGGCCAGGTGGCCGAGAACGTGGATGCCCCCGTCGGCCCACAGACGGAGAACATGCTGGCCAAGGTCGACTCCCTGCTCGAGCAGGCCGGCAGCAGCCGGGACCGGATTCTTTCCGCCATCATCTACCTGCGCGACATGAAAGACTTTGCGGGGATGAATGCGGTCTGGGACCGGTGGGTGCCCAAGGGGCATGCACCGGCCCGGGCCTGCGTGGAGGCCCGCCTGGCACGGCCGGAGCTTCTGGTCGAGGTCGCGATCATCGCCGCCTGCACGGGGTAGGCGCGGTTCAACTCAAGGGTGTTGTCATCTTTCAAAGGCGGCAGCGCCCACGGAAGGAAACGCTGTGGATCGTCACAGGAGCCCGCGATGGAACGCCTGTTTCGTTACACCCTGACGGCACTGATCAGCGTGGTCGCCCTGATGGAGTTCTATCAGGTGCTCATGCGCTACGTCTTTGAAATCCCGGTCATGGGCCTTGAGGAGCTCCTGGTCTACCCCACCCTGTGGCTCTATTTCTTGGGTAGCGTCAATGCCTCGCGCGAGGATACTCAGATCAAGGCCAACGGCCTGGATGTCTTCCTGAAGACCGACCGCGCCAGGCTGACGGTGCGCGTTGTGGCCGACCTGATGAGCCTGTGCGTGGCGCTCTGGCTCACCTACTGGGCCTGGGATTATCTGCGCTACGCACTGCGGGTCGGCAAGCAGAGCCCGACGCTCTACATCCCGACCCTTTATGCCGAGTGCGCTTTTTTCGTCGGCCTGGTGCTGATGAGCCTGTATGCCGGATGGTACCTCTTCAAAAACGCCAAGCGACTGGCGGCGTTGCGCCAGGCAGCTCCCGCCGGGCTGCATGGAGCGTGACATGGAACTTGAAATCGTCACCGTGTCCTTGATCTCCCTGGGGATTTTCGTTCTGATGTTGAGTTTCGGGGTGCCCCTGCCGTACTGCTTCGGCGGCGCCCTGATGAATATGGTGTTTCTGGGCGGCGCCGCCATGAAAGGCACCATGGTGTGGGGATTCACCCAACTGGCCAACCCGGTGCTGCTGTGCATCCCCTTGTTTGTCTTTGCCGGCACCCTGATGAGTGAAAGCGGGATCGCCGCCAGCCTGCTGCGTTTTGTGAACATCTTCGTCGGACGGATCCGTGGGGGGTTGGGGCTCGTCGCCACGGTCAGCTGCGCGATCATCGGCGCCATCTCCGGCAGCGGCCTCACCGGTGTGGCCGCCACCGGGCCCATCCTGATCCCGGAGATGGCCGCCAAGGGATACCCTAGGGGGTACGCCACCGCCCTGGTGTCCAACTCCTCCATCCTGGGGCTCCTCATCCCCCCCAGCGTCACTATGATCATCTACGGGTGGGTGACGGACACATCGATTTTGGCGTGCTTTCTGGCGACGTTAGGGCCGGGTCTGCTGATTACCGTCATGTTTTGCGTGGTCAACCTGGTCATGGCTCGAAAGTTCCCGCTAGAACTGGATCCGCCGCAGCCGCTGCCGGAAACCGTGCGGGAAGGCGCCAAAATGACAACCCGGGCCCTGCCGGCACTGATGATGCCCCTGATCATTTTAGGGGGGATCTACGGGGGTGTGATGACGCCGACGGAGGCCGCTGCGGTGGCGGTGATCTACTCCCTGCCGGTCGGGTTTCTGGTCTACCGGGGACTGACCTTTCAAAGTTTTCTGACGGCCGCCAAGAATTCGGCCACCGCCGTCGGCGCCATCATGATCATGATCGTCTTCAGCCTGATGCTGAGCCAGATCTTCGTCATGGAGGATGTGCCCCAGGCGCTCGTTAAGGGGGTTTTCACCATCACCCAGAACAAGGTGCTCCTGCTGATCCTGATCAATCTCCTCCTCTTTTTCGTCGGGATGATCGTCAACGATGTCACCGCCATCATCCTCATCGGCCCGCTCCTGCTGCCGCTGATGGAGGCGATCGGGGTGAGCGCCGTGCAGTTTGCGGCCATCATGGGGGTCAACACGGCCATGGGGGGCGTCACCCCGCCCTATGCGAGCATCCTCTATCTGGGCATGCGCATCGGCAAGGTGGAGTTCTCGGAGGTGATCAAACCCGCCATGATCCTGATTCTCTTCGGCTATGTGCCCGTGGTCTTTCTGACCTCGCTCTGGCCGGACCTGTCCCTGTTTTTCCCGCGGCTGTTCGGATACTGATCAACCCCCAACGCAGGCAAAAAGGAGCCGTCGTATGAAGAAAAAACGCATTCTCGATCTGATCATGGTGTGTGTCGCGCTTGCCTTCCTCAGCACCGGTGCCGAGGCGAAGACCCTGAAAATCTCCCATGTCCGCCCCCAGGGCACGGCGATCGACACCGATTTGAACTGGTTTTCCGAAGCCCTCGCGAAAGCCACCAACGGCCAACTCACGGCCAAGATCTACCCGGCGAGCGCCCTGGGCGACTACACCGTCGTCCAGGAACGGGTGGGTCTGGGGGCCGTCGACATGGCCTGCCATCCGCCGGCCTCCGCGGCCGACAAGCGCTTTCAGATGGTCTATTTCCCCTACATGGTGAAAAACTGGGAACAGGCCAAACGCAACTACGCCCCCGGCGCCCCGGTGCGCAAGGTCGTGGCCCAGCTCTACGCCGAACAGGGGATTCACCTCCTGGCGGCCTGGCCGGTTTATTTCGGCGGCATTTCACTGAACCGCGACCCGGTCTCGCCCGGGGACCCGAACACGCCCAAAGGGATCAAGCTGCGGGTGCCGCCCATGAAAACCTTTCAGCTTCTCGCGGACAACACGGGCTACATGGGGGCCCCCATCCCCTTCTCCGATGCCTTTACGGCCGTACAGACCGGTGTGGTGGACGGGGTCATCGGGGCCGGGGCGGAGGGCTACTATTCCTCCTTCCGCGACGTCACCAAGTTCTACATCCCCTCCAACACCCATTTCGAGGTCTGGTACCTGATCATCAACAAGGAGGCCTTCGACAAGCTGAAACCCGAAGTTAAAAAGCAGTTGGAAGCGGTTTCCGCGCAGTTCGAGTCCCGCCGCTGGGAGGCGGCCAAAGCCGACCAGGCGGCTAATGAAAAACGCCTGGCCGATGCCGGCGCCAAGATCGTTCCCATCACCGACCAGGAGATAGCGGCCATCGCCAAGAAGATCCAGGAGAAGGTCTGGCCGGCGGTCCTGGAGGATGTAGGCGTCGAGTGGGGCAAAGGCGTCCTTAACTCCATCGTGGAGTAAGTGCGATCGGTACCCTGCGCGATGCGGTGCCGCCGTGTCGCGCAGGGGCAACCGCTTGTGGAAAGGTCGCCCTATGCGGAAAACAGTTGCCGCCATGGCCGGGGGCCTCGCCATCGCCTTGTGTTTCACTGGGTGGGCGGGGGCCGAATCCAAACTGTGGAAAAACGGTTATGTCCGCCCCTCCGGCTCGGCCGTGGACCCATACTTCTACGAAATAGGGAATAAGCGATGATCGTCGGGATATTGAAAGAGATCAAGGCGGAGGAGAACCGCGTCTGCATGACGCCGGCGGGCGTTGAGGTCATTGCCGCCCACGGCCACACGGTTCTGGTCGAAACATCGGCAGGGCTCGGCAGCGGTTTTGCCGATGCGGACTACGTCCAAGCCGGCGCGCAGATCGTGCCGACGTGCGGGGAGGTCTTTAAGCGTGCGGAGATGGTCATGCACGTGAAAGAGCCGCTGCCCTCGGAGTACGACCTCCTGCGGGAGGATCAGATCCTGTTCACCTACCTGCACCTGGCGGCGGCGGAGCAACTCACCCAGGCGCTGATCAAGAGCAAGTCCGTCTGCATCGCGTACGAGACGGTGCAGAAGGCGGACGGCTCGCTGTCGCTGCTGACGCCCATGAGCGAAGTGGCGGGCCGGATGGCCATTCAGCAGGGGGCCAAATACCTGGAGATGGCCCAGGGCGGCCATGGGGTGCTCCTGGGCGGGGTGCCGGGGGTGGACCCCGGCAACGTCGTCGTCATCGGCGGGGGGGTCGTGGGGGTCAACGCGGCCAAAATGGCCTGCGGGTTGGGGGCCAAGGTCTACATTCTCGACAAGAACCTCGATCGGCTGCGGTATCTGAGCGATGTCATGCCGGCCAACTGTTTCAACCTTTACTCCAGCCCGGCGGTGGTGCGGGAGTTGATCCAGCGCGCCGATGTCGTCGTGGGGGCGGTGTTGATTCCGGGTGCCAAGGCACCCAAGCTGATCACGCGGGAGATGCTCAAGACCATGAAGCCCGGATCGGTCCTGGTCGATGTGGCCATCGACCAGGGGGGCTGTTTCGAGACCTCCACGCCGACGACCCATTCCAAGCCGATCTACACGGTTGAAAACGTGGTCCATTACTGTGTCGCCAACATGCCCGGGGCCGTTCCCCGCACCTCGACCCTGGCGCTGACCAACGCCACCCTTCCCTATGCCCTGGAAATCGCCAACAAGGGGTGGAAAAAGGCGATGCTGGAAAACAAAGAGATAAAAGCTGGCGCCAACGTGGTGGCCGGAAACATCACCTACCAGGCCGTCTCCCAGGCTTTCGGTCTGGGCTACACCCCGATAGACGATCTGCTTTAGTTTATGGCAGGGCTTGTCGGCGGTCTCAAGCGGTAGGTGTTCACCTTGCGGTAAAGGGTGGCGCGGGAGATGCCCAGCATCTTGGCACTGAGCGCCATATTGAAATGGGTCTGCTTCAGGGTTGAAGCGATCATCTCCTTTTCCATCTCATCCAGAGGCCCGATAAGGGCAGGGGCGGGGACAAGTCCTCGGGAGGGAAAATTCAGATCCGCGGGGATGACCTTCCGACCGTCGCAGACCGTCAGCGCCCGTTGAATGGTGTTCTCCAGTTCACGGACATTGCCCGGCCAGGTGTAGGATGTCAGCGATGTGAATGCGTCGGGTGCCATGCGGCAGCGGGGGTTGTATTTTTTTACGAAGTAACCGGCTAAGGCTTTTATGTCGCCTGCACCCCTCTCCCGCAGTGCGGGGACGTCAATGGGCAGGATGTTCAACCGGTAATAGAGGTCCTGCCGGAAGCGGTGCTGCGCGATGGCCTGGGGCAGATCGGCGTTGGTGGAGGCGATGATGCGCGTGTCGACCTTGACGACCTTGCTGTCGCCGATCCGCTGAATCTCCCCCGTCTGCAACACCCGCAGGAGTTTGACCTGCATGTGGTAAGGCATATCCCCGATTTCATCGAGTAGGACCGTGCCCCCGCGGGCCATCTCGAATTTTCCGGGTCGTCCCCCGCTCAGGGCTCCTGAAAACGCACCGTCCACATAACCGAACAGCTCGCTCTCCATCAACTCGCCGGGAATAGCCCCGCAGTTGATGGGAATGAACGGTTTCGTTCTGAGCGGGCCGGCATTGTGGATGGCCTGGGCGAAAAGCTCCTTGCCGGTCCCGGTCTCGCCCAGCAGCAGGACGGTCGTGTTCATTTGAGAGGCACGCTTGGCGATGTCAACCGCCTTGCGGAACGCCGGCGAATCGCCGATCAGGTGATCGAAGGTGAAAAAGGCGTTGCTGCCGGATAATCTCTCGGCCATCTCCCGGTTGCGGCGGATAAGGCGCATCTGTTTCCCGATGGAGCGCGCGGTGGAGGTCACCATGATCAGGGTGTGCGGATGGACGAGGTCGCTCGTGCCGGAGACGACCAAGACGCCCCGCAAGACGTCGCCCTCGTCGAAAACCGGCGCCGCGGAACTGGTGAACCCGTGGGCCCGCAAACAGAAATGGTCTTTGTCGTTCAGCTGGACGGAAGCCTTCAATTTAAGACAGAGACTGGTGGCCGTGGTCCCGACCTCTTTTTCGGTGAAACGGAAGCCGGGCGCATAGTTGCGTTCGCGGAATTCGGCCTTGATGGAGTGGCTCCCGGCCACTTGCAGGACATATCCCCCGGCGTCCACAATGGCGATCATGAAGCGGTCCGGGGATAGAAACTCGTAGAACTCCTCGATGTACTCGGAGGCCACCTCGACCAGGTCACTGTTCAGACGTCTACGTGAGTTCAGTTCAGCCGGCGTCAGCCGCTTCTGGAGGGGGCTGCGCTCCTCACGGCAAACCCCATAGCGCATGGAGCGTTTATGGGATTTCGCGATCTCCCGCCTGAGCTCATTCTGAGATAGAATGGACTTGTTCGGATTCATCACGGAAGCTCCACGGCACCAGGTGCCGGCCGAAGGGGAGGTGGGCGATGAGGAAAATGAAAACCGGGGCGTATAGATGATAGCCGGTCCCCGGCCGCTTCAAGAACCTGCGGATCCAAGGGCTGTCGATCCGCTCTTCTTCGCGAGCGTTGCTTCAATCCGCGCCTTCAGCGAACCACCAGCACGGGAATCTTGGAATGTGTCAATACCTTCTGGGTTTCGCTTCCCAGCAAGACGCCCTCGATGCCTTTCTGTCCATGGGAGGCCATCATGATGAGGTCGCAGCCGCGCTGCTCCGCCATGCGGATAATGGATTTATAGGGAGCGCCGTCCCTTTCAAGAACAACATCACAGTCGATTCCGACTTTCTTCGCTCTTTCCTGAACGCTCTGCAAATAGGTTTCCGCCGCTGCTTGGGACTGCCGTTCGGCTTCCTCCAGCGCGGCGTGGCTGATCCGAGCATGGTAGCAACAACCCGGCAGCTTGACCACGACACTGAGGCTTGTGACTTTGGCTCCGATGGTTTTCGCCAGGCGAAGCCCCTGGTCGATCGCCTTTTCGGACAATTCCGTACCGTCCGTGGGCAGCAGGATATGTTTGAACATGGTTGCCTCCATTGCGTTTGTGTCCCCCGCTCCCCCTATCCTCAGCCAACGCCGGGCTTACTTATTTTTTTGGGGCCGAATCAGAAGAACCGGGACATGCGACTCATCATAAACCTTGAAAAAGACGCCGCCAAACATCCGCCTCATCTTTCTGACACAATAACTACGATGGATGGCCATCACAATCAAATTCACCCTGGTTTCAGATCGCCCTGCTCACGCCAGGGCAGGGGGCGGGGGCGGCAACTCCCCCCGCTCCAGGGCTACGCGGGCGGCCGTGACCGGTATGCCGGCTTCGCAGGGCACTCCCACCTGGCACAGGCCGCAGCCGTACCCCTCGAACTGGTAGGTCTTTTTCACATGTTCGCGGGCGCGCACCAGGTGCTGGCGGCACTTCTCCTTGTCGTGGCCGGCCTTTGAAATGGCCCGGGCCGGGCAGCGGTCGATGCACTTGCCGCAGGTGCCGTCGGCGAAGAACAGGCAATAGGCGCGGTGGTCGGCGTAGGGCCGGGGGGTCGGCGGGATCTTCATCCTGGCCACGACCGAGCCGACCCGCATGGCCTTGCCCCGGGCGGTGATGAGGCCGTCGCACAGGCCGAAGGTGCCCAAACCGGCCGCATGGGCGGCGTGGCGTTCGGACCAGGACGAGGCATAGGAAAAACGCTGGGATTTGACGATGGTCCAGTTGGGGGCGAGCATCGGGGCGACGGCGGGATGGCCGGCCCGCGTGAAACGCTCGGCGACATGCCGCCGCAAGGCGGCGTTGAACTCTTCCCCGTAAATCCGGATCCGGGCCCACTCCTCGGAGGGGAACTTTCTGGCCTTGCGGTTGGCCTTGCGGACCGCCTCCCGCTGGGGCAGGACCCAGGCGACGACGGTCAGCTCGTCGGCGGTGGCCGGCGTATTTGCGCAGTGCTGATTGAAAACCTCCCAGGGGGTCCAGTGGAAGGGGCCGACGTACTCCTTGTACTGCTGCCATATCGGGTCCGCCCCGGAGGCAAACCCGACCAGCACCTCGTCCCAGGCAGGCTCATCGCTTTGGTTCTTCATCGTGTTGAGGGGGGAGCCGGCTATAAAGTTGTGGATCACCTCCCGGACCCATTCCCCGGAAACGACACCTCTTTTTCCCATTCTAGGTCCTCCGCTTTGGGCGGCCTTGGATCCACTAATTGCGGAAGTCGGGGTGCAGCTCTACGCGCCGGTTGAGGGCCCGCCCTTCGAGAGTGTCATTCGATGCGGCCGGTCGGGTCTCGCCGTATCCTATGGCCCGGATCCGGTCAGGGGCAATGCCCTGTTGGATGAAATAATCACGCACGGCCCTGGCTCTGGCTTCCGAGATCTTCTGGTTGTACTCCGCGGCGGCTGTGCTGTCGGTGTGGCCCTGGACCTCACCCGTCAGGGTGGGGTTGGCCTTCAAAATAGCCGACGCCTCAGCCAAAACCCCTGTGTCCTTGATCACGGACTGCCCGCTGTCAAAGTAGATGCCATTCAATTCCCAGCAGCCCACGGCATTGACCTTGGCGCCCATGGGCGTGTTCGGGCACTTGTCGCGGTTATCGGGTACCCCGTCGCCGTCGGAATCCGAGACGGCTCCCACCGGCTTCGCCGCGAGGGGTGCCGCGGCCGGTCCAAGGAAGACCTCCCTCACGAAGCGGGCCATGTCCTCCGGCGCGGCGATCTCATCGACGGTGACGGCGAACCCGCATGGACTGATATTGGCAATCAGGTCCATTACCATGCGCGCGTCGCGATCCCGATCCATTAAAATCGGGTGGACGCACAACCGGTCACCGAGTTTTCCGCTCAGCTTCTGTACGGTTTTATAAGCCCGGCCATGTAGGATGTTCTCGGAGTCGCTGACGACGATCAAGGCGATCCGGCCGGGGCTCCCCTGCAGGATATGGCGACTGGCCGCGGTGGTGCCACCCATGGAAATGTGGCGCTTGGTTCTATCTGCGGTTGAATAGTCGGCCAGACCGGCCGCAAACGCGTCGCGGTTGTAAAGCCCCGGCCCGTAGAGCGCCCACGCGTCCTCGCAGCTCAGACAGCTGCCCGAGTCGAAGACCAGCAGCCCTGCCCGATAGTCCAGCGGCGGAATCATTCGGTTGAGGCGGGCGACGATCTCGTGAGCGTAGTCTGCCTCAAGACCTTTCCGGTAGGTTGCCTCCATCGACGAGGCCGTGTCCAGCACCACGATGAAGGTGTCGACCTTCTGGGAGTACGCCGTTGAATCCGGCGTCACCGGCTGGAAGGAATCCGGCGGGAAGCTCTTACGAGCACAGCCCGCCAACGAAGCGACCAGAAGCAATGCCAGAAGGACTATCCTAAGGTCTTTCGTCACGTTGAGAGGTCCTTTTCATCTTTAGCACTGCCAGAAGGTAAAATTTGTGAGTGGAAGATTAGGTTGGCTTTTGGGTGGTTTATATTCCGAAT
>JBFYWX010000103.1:0-3645 GCA_041310825.1 Desulfobacteraceae bacterium
GTCTACCCTCTGATCAAGAAGCCCAAGATGCTCCAGGGGGCGTAGCCAACGGTCATGGAAAACGTTACCCGCACCCTGGCCGGCTTCGCCGCCCGCCTCGCCTACCCCGAGCTGCCGCCGGTGCTGGTCGGCCGATTGAAAACCTGTCTGCTCGATGCCATCGGCTGCGGGCTGCACGGCGCCGGCCTGCCGTGGGCCGGCATCGTCAACCGCTGGGTGATCGGCCAGGGCGGCCCGCCTGAGGCGACCCTCTGGCGGCAGGGTTTTTGGGGCCCGTGCGCCAACGTCGCCTTGGGACTGGGGGTGATGATCCACGGCTTCGACTTCGACGACTACCACAACGCCAAGATCCACCCGGGAGCGCCTGTGATTCCGGCCGCGCTTGCCGTCGGTGAGGTGCGGCATGCCCCCGGCCGGGAGGTGCTCGCCGCCATCGCGGCCGGCTACGAGACCATGATCCGCGTCAGTCTCGCCACCGGGCCGAACGCTTCCCGGCTCAAGGGCTGGCACCTGACCGGGACCACCGGCACCTTCGGGGCCGCGGCCGCCGCGGGCCGGCTGCTGGGACTCTCCGCGGAGGAGATGGCAAGCGCCCTGGGACTTGCGGGGACGCAGTCGGCCGGCCTGTGGGCCTTTCTGGCCGACGGGGCGATGAGCAAGCGCTTCCACCCGGGCCGGGCGGGCCAGAGCGGGGTCATGGCCGCTTTCCTGGCCAAGGACGGGTTTCAAGGGCCGACTCACATCCTGGAGGCGGCCGACGGCGGTTTCTGCCGGGCGACCTCCGATGCGGTCGATTTGACCCTCGTCACCGAGCAGCTCGGGGAGCGCTTTCACGCGGCCGAGGTGAACATCAAACCCTATGCCTGCTGCGCCAGCTCCCACTCGGCCGTCGATGCGGTATTGGCACTCAAACGGGAGCACGGCTTTTCGGCGGCGGAGGTCGAAGCGGCCTGCGTGGAGACGGCCAAAGGCGTTCAGGTGCAATGCGGTTTCGACTATCACCCGGCCGGAGCGGTCCAGGCCCAGATGAGCCTGCAGTACATCGTGGCGGTGACCTTGATCGACGGGGCGGCCTTGCCCGCCCAGTTCGCCGAGAGCCGTCTCGCCGACCCGGCGCTGCTCGACCTCGCCCGGCGCGTGAGGATCGAGGTTGACCCGGAGATCGACCGGCTCTACCCCGCGCGCTACGCCAACCGCGTCGTGATCACCCTCAAAGACGGCCGGTGCGTCGCCGCCCGCGTGGACCATGCCCGGGGCTCCACCGAGAGGCCTCTCGCCTTAATCGACGTCGCTGAAAAGTTCTGCCGCCTGAGCACCGGCTCGCTTTCACACGACCAGGCGCAGCGCGTCATCGACGCGGTCGAAGGCCTCGATCGGGCAGAGACCATCAGCGACTTCACCCGGCTGCTGGCATGAACCATCTTACCTCCGCGTGAGGAACCTGTTCGGACAAGGAGATTCCGCCATGGCAAAGATCACGGTCAAGACCCCGATCGTCGAACTCGACGGCGACGAGATGACCCGTATCATCTGGACGATGATCAAGGAGAAGCTCATCCTGCCGTTTCTAAAAGTTGAATTAAAGTACTTCGACCTCGGGGTGCGCCATCGCGACGAAACCGACGATGCGGTCACCATCGAGTCCGCGCAGGCCATCCAGGCCTTAGGGGTCGGAGTCAAATGCGCGACGATCACCCCCGACGCCGAGCGGGTCAAGGAGTACCGCCTCAAAAAGGCCTGGCCCTCCCCCAACGGCCAGATCCGCTCGCTGCTCGACGGCACCGTCTTCCGAAAACCCATCCTGGTCCGCAACATCACCTCGGCGGTCCGCAGCTGGAAAAAGCCCATCATCATCGGGCGGCATGCCTACGGGGACCTCTACCGCGGGGTCGAGCTCGTGGTGGAGAAACCGGGCAAGGTGGAGATCCTCTACACCCCGGCCGGGGGGGCCGAAACCCGCCTGTTGCTGCACGACTTCAAGGGCCCCGGGGTGGTGATGGGCATTCACAACCTGGAAAAGTCGATCCGCTCCTTCGCCCGCGCCTGCATCCGCTACGCCCTGAGCGAGAAGGTGGACCTGTGGTTTTCGGTCAAGGACACGATCAGCAAGAAGTACCACGCCTATTTCAAATCGATCTTCGCCGAGGAGACCGCGGACCACGCCGCTGAGTTCGCACAGGCCGGCACCCGGTACCGCTACATGCTGATCGACGACGCCGCGGCCCAGGCCATGAAGCACGAGGGGGGCTTTCTCTGGGCGCTCAGCAACTACGACGGGGATGTCTTCTCCGATGTCGTGGCCGCCGGCTTCGGCAGCCTCGGCATGATGACCTCGGTGCTCGTCTCCCCCCACGGCCAGTTCGAATTCGAGGCCGCCCACGGCACCGTGCGGCGCCACTACTACGAGCACCTCAAGGGCAACCCCACGAGCACCAACTCGGTGGCCTCGATCTTCGCCTGGACGGGCGCGATCAAGCAACGCGGGGAGCTCGACGGAACCCCGGCAGTGGTCCGCTTCGGGGAGACCCTGGAGGCGGCCGTCATCGCCTGCATCGAGGCGGGGGTCGTCACCAAGGACTTGGTAGGCCTCATCGACCCCCGGCCCGCCGCGCACCAGACCACCGCGGGGTTTATCGACGCCGTCGCCGGGCGGTTATCCTCCATGCTGGAGCCGACCCGCCAGTGACGCACACCCACACCCAAATCAGCGGGTGGTGCCCGGCGCTGTCACCCGAGGGCAAAACCCCATCGGCAGGCTATGTCGGCGAGCGTCTTAATGCAGGCGAAGGGCTTTCTCCCAAACGAAGGAGTCATTCCATAAACGGCGTGCCCTCTTTCGTGCCGACCTGCACGCTATCCGCCAGGAGGCCGACATGGTTTCAAACAAAGTCGTGGTGAAGTTCAAGGACAATACCATCGCCAAGGGCCAAACCGCGAACTTCTTTCCGAACAAGACCTTCTTCCACCTTCAACTGCTGGAGGGCGGGCAAACCGAGGTTTTCGTGGATGACCTGAAGGCGGTTTTTTTCGTCAAGGACTACGCGGGCAAGAAGGATCACCAAAAAGCGTATAACGACCAGGTCGCCGGCGGCGGCCGAAAACTCAAGGTGAAGTTCAAGGACGGGGAGACCATCATCGGTTACACCACGGGTTACGCCCCCAACCGCCCCGGTTTCTACATGGTCCCCGCCGACCTGAAAGGCAACAACGAGCGCATCTTCGTCGTCACCTCGGCCACCGACAAGGTCGAGTTGCTGTAAGGGGCCGACGTCCGCGCCAGGCGGCGGCCGCATCGAATGACAGCCCTCCCGATTTTTACCGTACGGGGCCCCCGCCATGAAGCCCGGGTGCAGAACCGCACGTGTGCTGCTTATTCTTTCCCGCGCTGATTGATGTAAGACACTCTGAACCGCCGGACGGGAGGGCGTTCATCATCCATATAGTCCTCAAACAGGCTTTCCGTCAGGCCGCACCTCTTGAATCCATCCACCCTGTCGCGCGTCAGCGGCCATGGCATTTTTCCGACCGGCTCAGTTGGAGCCCGGCCCCGGGTGAGAACGAGGAGGATGCCGCCCGGTTTTACAAAATCGGAAATGACCCGCATGGCGTTTTGCTGAAGATCCTCGGGCAGGACCTGAAGCGTAT
>JBFYWX010000054.1:0-7835 GCA_041310825.1 Desulfobacteraceae bacterium
ATCGATCTGGGCTCCTACGAGAAGTATCTCTCCGGCAGCCTCCGGGATTTCGATTACCCGGCGCGCGAAATCGAAGAGGCGGGAAAGATTCTGGCCAAGTACCCCAAACCGCAGATCCTGAAGAGCCGATAGGTGGCGGGGGGTCGAAAGGCGTGGCATGAGCGCGGAACCCGAACCACCGGCGGGCGGACCCCTGAGCCGGCGCTGCCCGCGGCTGGGCGGGCCGGTCACCTTCGGCTACTGCATGGGCGGCGAGCCCTCGGGGCCCTGTATGCACGTCGTGGACTGCTGGTGGGAGACCTTCGACGTCGTCGCCTATCTGCGGGACCACCTGCCTGCGGATCGATTCGATGAGCTGATGCGGGCGCGGCCGAAGCCGAAGATCGCAGCGCTGGTCGAGCTGATCGAAAAAGCACGAAAGGACATGACATGATGATGAAGGTTCTGGTGAGCGACAACCTCGAAGACGTGGGCCTGGACATTCTGCGCAAGGAGCCCGGGATCCAGCTGGACGTTCGCCCGGGCCTGAAACCCGACGAACTCAAGGCCCTCATCGGCGATTACGAGGCGCTCGTGATCCGCAGCGCCACCAAGGTTACCGAGGAGCTGCTCCAGGCCGCCTGCCGGCTCAAGGTGGTGGGGCGGGCCGGCATCGGGCTGGACAACGTCGACATCCCGGCCGCCACCAAGCGCGGGATCATCGTCATGAACACGCCGGCGGGCAACGTCATCACCACCGCCGAGCACACCATCGCCATGATGATGGCCCTGAGCCGCAACATCCCCTGGGGCACCTCCTCCATGAAGGCCGGGATCTGGGAGAAAAAAAAGCTCCAGGGTCGCGAGATCTTCAACAAGGTGATAGGCGTCATCGGGTTCGGCAAGATCGGCTCGATCGTCGCCGACCGCGCCCGCGGGCTCAAGATGCAGGTCATCATCCATGACCCCTTCGTGACGGCCGAGGCGATCGAGAAAGCCGGCTACGAGGCCGTGTCGCTCGCTGAGCTCTACCGGCGCTCGGATTACATCACCGTGCATGTCCCCAAGCTCAAGGACACCCTCGGCCTCCTGAACAAGGCGGCCTTCGACCAGATGAAGGACGGGGTGATGATCATCAACTGCGCCCGCGGCGGGATCGTCAACGAGGCCGACCTGAACGCGGCCCTGCGCTCCGGCAAGGTGGCGGGGGCGGCGCTGGACGTCTTCGAGAAGGAGCCCCCGGGCGAGTGCCCGCTCTTTGCGGTCGACCGGGTCATCTGCACCCCGCACCTGGGGGCCTCGACGGTCGAGGCCCAGACCAACGTTGCGATCCAGGTTTCCGAGCAGATCCTGGCGTATCTCAAGACCGGCACCATCATCAACGCCGTGAACGTCCCGGCGGTGAGCGGGGAGCTTCTGGCCAAGATCGGGCCGCTCCTGACCCTGGGCGAGCGCATGGGGTGTCTGCTGGCCCAGCTCTGCCGCGGGCCGGCGAGCGAGATCGGCATCGAGTACGCCGGCGAGTTTCCGGAGCAGGACCTCTCGCCCGTCACCACCGCCATCCTCAAGGGGTTTCTCACCCCCATGGTGCAGGAGACGGTCAATTTCGTCAATGCCACGGTTATGGCCGGCGAGCGCGGGATCAAGGTATCCGAGGCGCGGGCGCCCTCGGAGGAGTACGTCAACTTGGTGACCGTGCGGGCCCGGGCGAACGGCGCCCGCCACAGTGTCGCCGGGACCATTTTCGGCCGCAAGGACCCGCGGGTCGTCAAGATCGAAAACTTCCGCCTCGAGCTGGCCCCGCACGGGAAGTTCATCGTCATCCACAACCACGACAAACCCGGCGCCATCGGCAGCATCGGCACCCTGCTCGGCGCCCACAGCGTCAACATCAGCCAGATGCGGGTCGGCAAGCAGGAGGACGGCGACAAGACCATGATCTACTTCCGGGCCGACAACCCCATCCCGGAGGAGGTGATGGAAAAGCTGCGCCGGCTGCCGCTCATCATCGACGTCATGGCCTTCGAGTTGTGACCGGCCGCGCTCGGCGCCATCGGCGCGCGGCCTGATCTCCACGCCACTCTTCCCCGCCGGAAGAGTGGTTTTTTTTGGTGCGGTTATTAATTTTATTTAAAGAATTCAATGGGATGAATTGTGGCAGAAACTTCATATTTGTGCGTGCCGCTTTCGCCACCCGTCGTGCAGCAGTGTCACAACCGCTTGTAATCAGTTCTAATTTAGTCCCAAAGCGCCTGGTATGCCGTTTGCATGATGCATTCGCCGGGGGTAGTTTGCGACCGCAGCTGGGACCCGTTATGCCGTGATGACGTTCAGGCCGGTGACATGGCGTTCATCCACCCACGCACCAAGCAGATCCAGATCAAGATCGTCTACTGCGGGCCGGTATCGTCCGGGAAGACCGCCTGCCTGATCTACATCTATCAGCATTTGAAGCAGCAGGTGAGCGCCCAGCTCATGACCATCAACGCCTATGGCGACCACACCCTTTTTTTTGATTTTTTGCCCTTCAGCCTGGAGGATGTCAGCGGGTTCGACATCAAGGTGCGGCTCTACACCGTTCCGGGAAAAGCCCAGTACGATGCCACCCGCAGGACCCTGTTGCGAGGGGTCGACGGCATCGTTTTCGTGGCCGATGCCTCGGCCATGCGCAAGACCAACGTCCTGTCCCTGAAAAACCTGCAGGTCAACCTCGCGGCGAACCGCCTCGATCTCCAGAAGGTGCCCCTGGTCCTGCAGTTCAACAAGGCGGACCTGGCCGAGCAGGGGGTGATGCTCCTGCCCGATCCCATCCTGCTCGGAGATCTCACCAGCGGGCCGCGCCGGCCCTACTTCCGTACGAGCGCCGTCAGCGGACTGAACGTTCTATCGGCCTTGAAGAAGATCGTGACGATGAGCATCGCATCCATCGACGGCCGGGGGAGGTGACGGAGTGGAAGGGATCGATCCGGGCGCGTTGTCGCTCCAGGTGAAGCAGCGGATGGATGAGCTTTTTCCGGACGGCACGGGTCCGCTTTCCGGCCAAGAGGCGGCCGGCGGGGCGGCCGACTACTCTCTCGCCGCCGCCCGGCGCATCCTGACGTCCCTGGAGCTGAAATCCCAGCTGGAGCGGGTCCGGGAGTACCTGAACGAACTCATCCGGCTCCAGGGCCTGTTTGCGCGCGACATGCACCTGCGGGCCCTCGTCCAGGTTCAGGCCGCCCTCTGCCGCTATCTGCTCCACCACCCGCACCGGCTGGAGAGCCGCGCGCTGGCGCTGCTGTCGGAGGGCTTTGCGGGGCTTGAGCGCCTCAGTGGCGTGGAGGCGATGCCGGGTGTGGAAAAGGAGCGGCAGGTGCGCGTGCTCATCAACGCCGTTGCCACTTGGAAGAAGTCGCTGCACGCGCCGCAGACCAGGGGACGGGCGCCCGCGGCGGCGGAGACGGCGCGCGAGCGTTCGGACGATCCGGGCTCCGGCCCGGCCCGGCGGGCCGGAGCCCGGCGCGTATTACCTGATACCGGTGGAGGACATCGACGAGCTGAAGCGTATTTTTCAGCGCGAAATGGCAGAGCTGCGGGCTGAGGTGTCCGGCCGGCGGCATTCGCCGTGAGAGGATCTCCCCGGCCTGAACCGTTCATCAACCCCCGGGTGCGCGGTCGGTGCTATCCCAGCACGAGTGCGTCCGCCACCAGCTCCCAGAGATATTTCACCTCCAGGGCCTCCATGCCGTAGGTCTTCTTGATGGTGGCGAGCTGGGCATGGCAGCTGTGACAGGGCACGGCCACTATCTCGGCCCCGACGGCCCGGATTTGCTCCATTTTGCGGCGGCCGTAGTGGATGCGCTCCGCGTTGAAGCCGGTGGTCAGGGTCCCGCCGCCCCCGCCGCAGCAGGTCTGGTTCATGCGGGAGGGGTAGAGGTCCACCCAGCGCTCCACGCAGTGGTCCAGGATCCAGCGCGGCTCATCGAAATAGCCGTGCCCGAAGCGCATCTGGGCCTTGCGCCCGTAGTTGCAGGGGTCGTGATAGGTGACGAGCTGCGGGAACCGCCTGCGGTCGATCCGGATCCGGCCGCTGCGGATGTAGTCGATCAAGAGATCGAAGACCGTCACGAAACGGTATTTCTTCAGGGCTTCCGGAAAGTAACGTTCGAACCCGGACCGGGTCGCGAGGTAGGCGTGGCCTCACTCCGGCCAGAGGAGGGTCTCGATCCCGAGCGCCTCCATTTGATGCAGGATGCGGCCGGCCATGGTCTTCATGGCCGCGTCGTCCCCGGTGAAATAGCCCCAGCTCGTCCCCTCCCAATTTTCGGAGGCGACCGTCCAGCTCTCCCCGGCGGCATGGAAGATTTTCCACCAGTGCTTGAGGTCCTCGGTGTGGGTGTTGACGAGCTTGTTGTGAATGGTGGTGAGCACCCGGGCCCCCTGGCGGTCGACCTGGACCTGAAACCTCTCGAAGCCCGGTTCTTCGCGGATCTCGCCGGCGACATCCTCCAGGATGAAGAGGTAGTCCTCCTTCGGCAGGCGCAGGTTGTTGCCGGTCTCCAGGGCGGCGGCGAGCCCCTTGTGCAGGATGCCCGGCACCCGGTCGCGCTCCCGCAGCGAGCGGACCCGGCGAACGATATCGGCGATGTGCACCCCCATCGGGCAGAGCTGTTCGCACTTGCCGCACATGGTGCAGATCCAGGGCCAGCGGGCCTCCACGAGTTCGTGCGTGCGGCCGAGGACCGCCAGGCGCACGAGCCGACGGGGGTCGAACCCGTCGACCCCCGCGACCGGGCAGGCACTGGCGCAGATGCCGCAGGTCATGCAGACGTCCTGGTCGTAATCCCAGCCGGCGCAGCCGGCATCGTGCGTAGCGGGTTTTCGTGTCACGCGGATGATCTCCTCTGTGCCCCCTCCCGGAGGGTGATGAGCGTCCGGCGGAAGGCCGCCACCGTTTCAGTGAACTCCCCGCCCATGTTGGCGGCAAGGGAGGCGATCCGGATCCGCCCCGCCTCCATCCCGATTCGGCCCAAGAATGCGGCGGTCTGCTCGGCGCGCTGCGCCGCAAGCCCCCGGCCCTCGCGCGAGTGGCAGTTGTCCGCGTGGCAGGTCAGGACCAGCACGCCCTCGGCCCCGCGGCGGAAGGGGGTGAGCAGCATCTCCGGCGAAAGGCTTCCCGCGCAGGGCACCGCGACCACGCTCAGTCCCTCGCGGTCCAGGCCGACCGCCGCGCGCGCGGCGAGGCCGGCCGAGCGGCTGCAGCAGAAGGCGGTCAGGCGTGGGGCGCCGGCCGCGGCGCCCGCGGCGGTGTGGGGGATGTCCGCCAGAAGCTCGTGCGCGTCCAAGCCCGGGATGCGAATGGCGCCGCGCGGGCACTCGGCGGCGCAGATGCCGCAGCGCTCGCAGGCGGCGGGTACCACCGCCGGCCGGGTCTCGAGGAGCACGGCCTGGTGGGGGCAGACCCGCACGCAGGTCAGGCAGCGGATGCAGCGGCCGGGATCGATGGCGGCCCGGTCCTCGGGGGCGGGGGCCAGGGCGCTCAGCGTCTCCAGGACGGCGTTGGCGGCCTCAGTGGCGGGATCGGCCCCGATCGATCGCGCCGGGCCGGCCGCCACGATGCCTCGGCGGTTGGTCGCAACCGGCAGCCGGTGGACGTTGTCGGCCTGGACGAACCCGCTGCCGTCCACCTCGATCGCCAAGACCCGGGCCAGGTCGCGTGCGGCCGCCGAGGGCACCACCTGCTCGTCGACCACGACCCGATGCGGCTGCAGGCGGCAGGGGTCGCCCGTGACCTCGTCGACGAAGCTCAGGCGGGCGCGTCCGTCCGACTCCTGGCGGATCTCGGGCCGGGTGGCGGCAAACTTGAAAAAAAGGACGCCGGCAGCGCGGGCCTCCCGCGAGAGGGCTTCGAGGCCGTCGGCGGCGACCTTAAGATTTCCGGTCAGGACGGCGGTGCCGATGCCGCGCTCTTTCGTCAGGCCTAGCGCGGCGCGCAGGGTCTCGGCGGCGATCAGGGGGTGGCTTTCGGAGGCGAGCCCGTTCAGGAACACCACCTGGGGGCCCTCGGCCGCCTCCGCGTGCGGGCTTGCGTCCGCGGCCCTGAACGCCGAGAGGGCGACAACCTCGGGTGAAGGGCTCAGCCCGTAGACTTCGTGCAAGGCCCGGCGCTCGTCGGATTTGGCGATCACGATGGCGGAGACGGTGCGGGTGAGGGCCTTCGCGCCGGCGGTCAGGTCCAGGGTAAAGGCCCCGGCCGCGCCGCGGCAGGCGCCCAGCGTGGCCTCCGTTAGGATCTCAAGGTGCGCCACATCCGCCGCAACGGCGGCGGGGTGGGGCGCTTCGGAGAGCCGGTGGCCTGAGACGAGGATGACCCCGAGCCCGGCAGCGAGCAGGTGGCGGGCCGTTTGCCAGGCGCAGTCGTTGTCGCCGAAGATGCAGACCCGCTCGGTCATCTCAACGGCCCCCCTCTAAGAAGCGCACAATCTGCCAGGCGGCGCGCCGGGCATCGGCGATGGTGTCGGCGATGCCCATCGGCCCGCGGGCGGCGCCGACGACAAACGCGCCGTCGGCATGAGGGCCCGCGCCTGCTATGAACCCGGCGGCGGGGGGTGCGAGCCCCAGGGCCTTAGCCAGGGTTGCGGTCTGCGGCCGAGGGGTCATGCCGGTTGAAAGGACGACGAGGTCGAACTCCTCCTCCACGGCCCCCTGCACGCTCGTCTCGACCCAGGTGAGGCGCAGCCGGGCGCCTTCGCCTTGAAATGCGTCGGCCGGTATGGCGCGCACGAAGCGGACCTCCTCGCGGGCCCGCGTATAGACCGACTCGAAGTCGCGGCCGAAGGTCTGGATGTCGATGTAGAAAATCGTGATCGCGAGCGTGGGCCGGCGGTGCTTCAACAGCCGCGCCGCGCGCACGGCGGCCGCGCAGCAGAAGCCGGAGCACCACAAATGCCCTAACGTCGCGTCGCGGCTGCCCACGCACTGGATGAAGGCCATGCGCGCCGGCTCGGCGCCGCTCGAGGGCCGGCGCAGGCCGCCGGTTGTGCGCAGTATGCGCTCCAGTTCGAGGTTGGTGATCACATCCGGATAGAGCCCGTAGCCGTAAGGCTTTCCGGAGGGGTCGAAGGTCTGAAATCCGGAGGCGAGCACCACCGCGTCGGCTTCGCCCGGGAGCGTGCGCGCGGGGCGGTCCGGATGGGGCTCCTGTGCGAGGGTGTAGCGGTAGCGGTCGGACCGGCGGATCTCGGTCAGGCGGCAGGCGGTGTGCAGGCGGATCCGGGGATCCGCAACCGCCGCGGCGATCGTCTGATCGGCCAGGCAGGCCCCGCACTTGACGCAGCGCTCGGTGGCTTTGCAGGCCAGGCGGGCGGCGTGGCCGCCGACCGCGGCCTCCTGCTCGACCAGATCCACCCGGATCTCCCGTTGCGCAAGGGCCAGGGCCGTGGTCAGGCCGCCGATCCCGCCGCCGATGATAAGAACCCGCTGATCCGTCATTTGACGATCTTCACTATTTCTTTGAAAACCGGCCCTTCGGCCACTTTTAAGAGTTCGAAGAGGGCCGTCTCCACGCAGGTGATGCCGACCCCGGCGCCGCGGCATTTTTCGAGGCCGATGCGCTTGTCCGCCGGCCGGCGGGAGTCGCAGGCGTCGGCAGCCAGCTCGACGCGAAACCCCTGGGTCTGGAGGTCCAGGGCGGTCTGGTAGACGCAGACGTGGGCTTCGATGCCGGCGATCAGCACGTTGGGGCGGGCCGCGCGCCGCAACTGCCCCATGAACTGCTCGCAGCCTCCGCAGCTGAAGCTGAATTTGACGGCCGGGGCCGGGCCGGGCAGGAGGCCGGCGATGTCGGAAACGGTCGGGCCGAGCCCCTTCGGGTTTTG
>JBFYWX010000129.1:0-12015 GCA_041310825.1 Desulfobacteraceae bacterium
ATTCCAGAATGAGTATTCTTACTCATACCTTTTACAACAAAAAACGCCCGCTTGTCCAGGAAATAATGAATGGGTGCTTAAAAATGATTAAAAAAACTACCGAAAGAACTAAACTGTTACAGGGAATGAGCTCTCTGCCCCAGTTCCCTTTCAGCCATACAGGTTCTCATTCCACCGTATCGCTTCAACATCAGTGACCATCCCAAGATACCGCTGAGTAGTCGCAAGGTGCAATGAACCCAAAAATCACCTTAAGCTTGGAAGGCCGCGTTTCAAAGAAGCCCGCTGGACCGCTGTCGCACCCACCGCACGCTCGGAAGGAGGGTAGGGCACGGCAAAAACCTCTTGACAATCCTCCGCTGATTGTCCTAATGTAATATGACAATAGGACAATGTCATGGATCTCACGCTCAATCGCAAGAATCAGCTTCCGGTGTACGCCCAGCTCAAGGCGCAGCTCGTCTACCTGATTCAATCGGATCAGATGCGCCCGGGGACCCAGCTGCCCACCGTGCGGCAGCTCGCCGGGTTTCTCCGCGTGAACCGCAACACGGTCTCGAAAGTCTATTCGGAAATGGAGCGGGAAGGATATCTTTCGTGCGAACCCGGCCGGGGGACCTTTGTGTCCGCCGCCAAAACCAAGTCCGAGTCGAAAGTCCAGAGCATGAACAAGCTGTTGGCGTTGGTTGATGCGGCGCTGGATCAGGCCGCGAAATTGGGTTTCAGCCCGGAGGAGCTCTTTCTGACCTTGTACGCCCGCACCCAGGCTGCGGCCGCGACGCCCGAGGGACGGCGGGATGTGAAAGCCCTCTTCATCGAGTGTAGCCGACCGGAGTTGGAGCTGTTTAGCACCGAGCTCGAGAGGGAGTTGGGCATCCGGCTGGACACCCTGCTGGTCGGGGACTTCGCCAAAGCGGTCGGCAAAAACCTGGAATCGTTGCGGCGGTACAAGTTGATCATCACCACATTCTACCACGTCCATGAAGTTCAGAACCTGTTGAATGGCTCCGGTATCGAGGTGGTCGCCCTCATGGTGGATACAAGCCTTGAGACCCTGATGCGGCTGACCTCGTTGCCTGAAGGGACCACGGTGGGAGTGGCCTGCACCACGGCGGCCGGGGCCGAAAACATGAAGCTCTCCATTCAGCGAGCGGGGCTGAAGCACCTGCGGGTGATCACGGGCTGCGGTGAGAAACGATCCAGCATTCAGAAGATGATGGTCGAAGCCTCCGTGGTGGTCTGCTCCAGTCTGGTTGAAGACAGGCTCCGCGGCCTCGCCCCAAAAGGCAAGGAGATCATCGTCGACAACAAGAGAATCGACAAGGCCGGAATCGAGCTGCTCCGGGAACGCCTCAAGGAGCCGGCCGCCGGCGGCGGCCATCGGGGAAGCCCTTCGCGGCGCAAGACGGCGGCCTGATTCCGTGTTTTCAAACCGCGTGCTGCGCACGCGGTTTCACATGCAACGAGTGAAGCACTAGCGTGCTTTTGTCTTCTCGGCCTACGGCCGAAAATCCAAACCACCCGCTTTGCGGGTGGTCGTTGACCCTGCGAAAGGATGTGTGTGCCATGAACGAGCTGCTTTTGAACGTTGGCAAACTGGCCGTCGGCTTATTCTGCATCCTGGGGCCGGTGGTTCTGTCCATCGCGTTCCTTCGCTCCCGTGACCGGCGCGAAAACGATTTGAGCCTGCAAGTCCTCAAGGAGTTGAATTCCCCTGAGCTCCGCGGGCTCTATTCGGTCCGGGTGGGCAGCCACCTGCTCGGCGTGGACCGGGTGACCGTCGACCTGTGGGGCTGTTCGCGCGACCAGGTATGGGATCTGATGGAAAGGCTTTCCGCGCGACTGCCGGCACACATGCGGGTGGAGGTCAACGGCATCACCAGCAGCCGGTTGAGCTCGAAGTTGATCCTGACAGTCAAAAATGGGTCCCGCATCGCATATTGCAGTGCGTAACATGCGGCTGACGCAACAAAACCAAAATCATGGAAGGACCATTCGCCAATGAGAGACGTCGATTGCATGGCCGTTTATGAAAGCGTAATGAAACAGATCAAAGAGGGGGCCTTCCTCACCGTCAAGGCTGGGGATCAGCTCAACACCATGACCATCGGGTGGGCCACGATCGGTTTCGCTTGGAGAAAGCCGATCATGATGGTGATGGTACGAAACTCACGGCACACCTTTAGTCTCATCGAAAAGGCTGCCGACTTTACTGTCAGCGTTCCCACCGGCGACATGAAGAGGGCCATCGCTTTCTGCGGAACCAAATCGGGCCGGGACTTCGACAAATTCAAAGAGTGCGGGCTGGAAACTGCCCCCAGCCGACAGGTCGTATCTCCGATCATCGAGATCCCCGGAATTCACTTCGAGTGTCGGATCGTTTACACAAACCCGATTGACCCGGGTAAATTGTCTCGCGAGTATGCCCCTCTCTACCCCGAAAAGGATTATCACACACTCTATTTTGGAGAAATTGAAGCGTGCTACGAAATTAAATAAGACAGCCGGCCTCGGTAGAAGCTCATGCCGCTCTCAACCGTGCGATCAAGCGCCATATAACAATCATCGCGAAATAGTATTGACCGAGAGCGACCCCCTCCCCTTAATCCTCGCCCCCAATCATGGGGGAACGGGCAGGGTGAGGGGGTGGTCCGTGTCAGTACAAATATGCGACCGCCAAATAATATGCGGGTTCAACCATGGATGGCTTGATGCTCGAGAAAGAAACCTCACCGATTTGTCCTTGGGCACCTGGTTGCTCGCGATCATCCATTTTGACATCATGATTGGATGGCTTACCCTTCTCCTAAGAAAACGGAAACATATCCGACTGATCCCGTGGAAAGCGGAAAAGGCTGTTGGGTATCTCGCTCTACAAGAGACGTCGCCCGCATCGGCCTCGAAAAACAGGAAAACTTGCAATAGACAGGGAGGCACTCATGGCTCTTCAAACGACGAGCGGGATTCATCACATTACCGCCATATCATCAACCCCAGTGGAAAACCTTGATTTTTACGTGCGGGTCCTGGGTCTGCGTTTGGTCAAGCAGACCGTCAATTTCGATGACCCCCACACCTATCACCTCTACTACGGAGATGCCGCCGGTACGCCCGGTACCATTCTGACCTTTTTCCCATGGGAGCGCATGCCGGCCGGCCGCAGCGGCGCCGGGATGATCGTCGCAACCGCTTTCTCTATGCCCCGCGAAGCGATCGATTATTGGGGCGAGCGGTTGGACAAGGCCGGCATCGCGGTGCAAACCGAATCCCGCCTGGGTGAGCCTGTTCTGCGTTTCAACGACCCTCACGGGCTTCATCTTGAGCTGGTCGGGATTGAGGATGCTCATGCGTCACCCCATTGGGAAAACAGCCCGATCGACAGGCGACATGCCATCCGGGGGTTCCATTCGGCAACCGCCTTGGTTAACCAACTCCAAAAGACCCAAGCCCTGCTCGCGGAATCGATGGGGATGGCCCTAACGGAACAGGAGAACGGCCGCTATCGATTCAAGATGGACGGCTCTCGATCCTGGGGTCGGTATTTGGATGTGGTGGTTGACCCGGGAGCACCACAGGGGCGCATGGGGACCGGCGCCGTCCACCACATCGCTTTTCGCTCCCGATCGGATCAGGAGCAGCTGATCTGGCAGGCGAACCTGCGGCGTGCGGGCTATGGCGTCACGGAGGTTCGCGACCGCAACTATTTCAAGTCGATCTACTTCCACGAGCCCGGGGGCATTCTGTTCGAGATCGCGACCGATCAACCCGGGTTTGCCGTGGACGAACCGGCGGAGCTCCTCGGCACCTCCTTGAAGCTGCCGGCCCAGTACGAACGCATGCGCCCCCAAATCGAGGCGATCCTCCCGCCGCTTTTGAAGGATGTCCGAACCGCTGCAACTGCGGAGGCGTAGCAGTAAACCCCATTGCGCAGGTGAGGTCGATGCCGCCAACGAAAATCTCCCGGCGCTCGTTGCACCGGGATAGAAGCTGATAACAGGCCCGCTCGTATTCGATCCGCCATGGCCTATCCATACCGGCAGGCTGTCTCGACTCCCTCATCGCGTCACTAATAATTCATATTTCAAGCTCTGACGCCACTCAGCTGCTGACACCACTCAGCATGACACCACTCATCACCACTCATTCTAAGCTCTGACACCACTCATTCGTCAAGAGCACGGCCCGGGTTAAGTTTGCGCAGCCAGAAGCTTACCGTCACCTTCCCGCGCCGGGCCCACAACCCGATTCTTCGTAGGGTGGCCTGGAGTAAGATGCCCCAGCAGCTGACGTGGCTGAACGGAGCCGAATTGGAATTGCGGTTTAAATGACACCGGCGCTCTCAAATCCTTATTTTGGAATGACGCTTAAAGAGGCAGGGACATCGCTGTTAAACTGAATCAGAAAACAGCAGCCAAGAAAAATTTTGTTGACAAGTTCCTCGCATTATAGTTCTATATAGATGAACGATGTTCCACAATATGGAACTTTAAATGATTCAGTCTGTCGAAAAAGCCATCGGGATACTATCCCTTTTTTCCTTCTCTCAGCCGCGCTGGGGCATCTCCGAGATTGCCAAGGCGATGGGACTGCCGAAAGGGACCACCCACAATATCGTCAGCACGCTAACGTCGACGGGCTTCCTGCAGCAGGACCCCGAGACCCGACGGTACAGCCTGGGGCCCAAGCTGTTCACCCTGGGATCGGTCATGGTGGGGACGCTTGAGATCAACCAGAAGGCGAGCGGGCCGGCCCACCGGCTTGCGGAGCAGACCGGCTTGATCTGCCGGGTCGCCATCTGGGACGCAGATGCCGCGCTCATCACTCTCAACGTGTCGCGCCAGGACACCGAAGCCACTGCAGCCCGGATTGGACCTCGGGTGGCGGCCTATTGCTCGGCGCTCGGCCGCGCACTGCTGGCCCATCTCGATTCGGTAGAGGTAGACACCTATCTAAAAGAACTCCAGCCGGTGGCCTACACCGCCCGAACCCTCGTCTCAAAAGCGAAGATCAAAAAAGAGATCTTGGAGACCCGCTCACGGGGTTTTGCGATAAACAACCAGGAACTCGCCCTCGCGCGCGCCAGCCTAGCGGTACCCCTCTATCAAAGCGGCGGAGGCCTGGCAGCGTCAATCAGCCTGACGGGCGGTGAAAACGATCTGTGCGGCAAAAAGCAATCATCTCTGGTGGAAGCCCTGATGAAGACGGCAGCTGAAATCAGCCGTTACATGGGGTTTTATGAAGCCGTTGCCTGAGTCGATCTCCTTTGGCGTTCCGGGATTGCTGCGAGGGGCAGACTCCGGTGGAATTCCACGGCGACGGTCGTCTCGATGCAGCAGGCGTCCAAGCACCAAATGACAGGGGAGGGCATGGAAGTGGCCTCAGCAACGTCAAACTCATTTTCCGGCATCCCGATCCCCGAGCGCGAGGAAAAACCGCGGCGCAGGGGGTTGACCATGATGATCGACTGGGGCTTGCCGGTTCGTCTTCAACACGATTGCCTCGAAGCCCAGGGTCGGTTCGTGGACGAGGCGAAAATCGCCGCAGGCATCCCCCGAATCATGCCCGCCGAATATCTAAAACAGAAAATTGATCTCTACGCTCAAAACGACGTTTTCAGCTTCCCGGGCGGGTTGTTCACCGAACTGGCCATCGCGCAGGGCCGCTTTGAGGTTTTTTTGCACGAGGCGGTCGAGGCGGGTTTCAAAGGTATCGAGGTCTCCGACAATTTGCTGCGAATCGACCCGGTTCGGAAAAAGGCGGTGATAGCCAAGGCCGTCAACGAATTCGGCCTGAAGGTCATGGGCGAGGTCGGGCGCAAGGAGGGCGGCATGTCCCTGGATGCCTTGGTCGCCGATGTGGAAAACTGCCTGGAGGCCGGGGCCCAACTGGTGCTGCTCGAGGCCCATGAGCTGTTTCATGGCGGAGTCAAGGAAGGGGTCATCGAAGCCCTCGCCCGGCGGGTTTCGCTCGAGAAAATCATGTTTGAGCTGCCCGTTGCGGTTTTGCCAGATGCCACCAAAGCATACAAAGTGCAAATACTGTTCTGGCTGATCAAGATGTTCGGGACCGAGGTCAATCTCGCCAACGTCGAATGGGACGAGGTCTATTTTATGGAAATCAGCCGCCGCGGAATGTCGGGCAGCGCCTCGCATCCCCAGGGAGCCTACCGCCTGGCCGGCATCGAGGCAACCAGGGAGTGAGCATAAATACGCTTAGAGCTGAAAGCTCAAAGTAAAAACAAACCGATGGAGGTGGGTCATGCAGAAACGACTGGCAGTTTGGGTTGCGATGTTCGTCCTGGCGGAAATCGCCTTTGTCAACGCCTCGGTATCGGCGGAATACCCCGAACGCCCCATCCAACTGACGGCTGGCTTCCAGGTCGGTGGCAACGTGGATGCCGTCGCCCGGATCCTGGCGAAGGCAGCGGGCAACATCCTCGGCCAGCCCATGGTGGTCGAGAACAAGCCTGGCGCCGGCGGCGGTGTGGCAGCTGCGATGCTCAAGTCGGCCAAACCGGACGGCTACACGCTTTGCCTGAACATGGCCACGGCCTACACCTTCAACCCACACGTCGGCAACAGCACTTACACGGTGGATGACTTCACCTACATCGGCGCCAGCGGCAAGGCTCAAGAGGCCTTCGTGTCCAACCCCGAGCATTCTTGGAAGGACTGGAAATCCATGATCGCCGAAGCAAAGAAGAAACAGCTTAGCTTCGCATCCATGATCCCCTTGGACAAAATGTTTCTGCGCGAGGTCGGCAAGAAAGAGGGCATTCAATTCACTGCGGTTCCCACCAAGGGCGGGGCGGAAGTCATCACGGCCGTCCTGGGCAAGCATGTGGACCTGGGTTTCAGCGGAGGTCTTCATTACTCGTATGCCAAGGCCGGCCAGATGACCGTGCTCGCCGGCCTGGGGTCCGAACGCCTCGTGGATTTCCCAGACGTCCCAACCCTAAGCGAGTTGGGTTATGACATCACCTTTGAGAACTACGTGGTCATCGCGGCGCCCCAGGGGCTGCCCGAGGAGGTCAACCAGAAGCTCTCGGCCGCTTTTGCCAAGGCCATCCAGGACCCGGAATACCTCGACATGATGAAGAACAAGGTCCATTGGGTACCGCTCTATCTGGATTCGGCCAAGGTAACGGCCTCAATAAGGAAGATGAGCGCCAGCTACAAGAAAATGATGGATGAATAGAAGTGACCCGGCGTCCAGCTTGCAGCGCGTGAAACCCAAAATGACTCGAACACCATGAAACGCAAAACCGATGCGTTGACAGGAGCCGTCTTGGCCGTCTTCGCCCTGGTGATGATGGTCTGGGTGATCCCCTACCAGATCCGGGGCTCGTCCGAATACAGCAGCATCCCCCCGTCCTTCGTGGCCAACCTTACCATGGCGCTTGTCGGAGGGCTGTCCCTGCTGCTGATTGCGAGGGCGCTTTTTTCCGGAAAACCCGAAGCGGGACCGGTTGTCACCAAAAGCGCCTTGCGCTGGCTCGCATTCGTTGTCATCTCGCTCGGGGTCTCCGGGGTGATTATTCAATACCTGGGATTTCTGGCGGGTGGCGTTTTGGTGGTCGCGGGCTACATGGTGTGCATGGGTGAGAGAAGGCCGCTGGTTATTCTATCGACGGCATGCTCTGCGGCCGGCCTGTGCTATTTTTTCCTGACCTACGCGTTGAACCTGGCCTGACGCCGCGCCGGACCACACCGGTCAATGGAACAGGGGTGTCGTGAACGAGCTGACCCTGGCTTTCAAAGACATATTCAGCCTGGCGAGCATCGCCGCGTTGGTCATCGGCGTGGTTTTCGGCTATGTGGTCGGCGTGCTGCCCGGCTTGAACCGGGTGACGGCCTTGGCCATTGCGCTGCCGTTCACCTACCACACAACTCCGCTTGCGGCCATCGCGCTGCTGATCGGGATCAGTAAGGGCGGGACTGCCGGCGGCGCCATCACCTCCATCCTGCTTAACACGCCAGGTGAGCCATCATCGGCCGCCACCTGCTTGGACGGCTATCCCTGTGCCCGTCAGGGCCGAGCGCGCAAGGCTCTCACCATTGCCCTGTATGCCGCTTTTTTCGGGGACCTTTTCGCTACCGTGATGCTCATTTTGGTGGCTGCGCCGCTCGCAAAAATGGCGTTGCGGATGGGGCCGATCGAGATCTGTTCGGTGCTCTTTTTTGCGCTGACCTTTATCGCCGCCCTCTCCGGGAATTCCTTGACCAAAGGGTTGATTGCGGGGATGCTTGGAATATTTGTCTCCAGCGTCGGGCTTGATGTGGAGACGGCCATCCCCCGCCTGACGTTCGGCTTCATCGAACTCCAGGACGGGATCCCGCTGCTGGCGGTCGGCGTCGGGACGCTGGCGATCTCCGAGATGATGATCCAGATCGAGCAGGTTGTCGGCCAGCCCGGCGGCCTGGCGGCGGCTTCAGCATCAGGCGGGAAACGCCAAGAAGGTCTGACCTGGGGCGAGCTGAAGGCCAGCCTGCGCACCATGCTGCGCTCGAGCGTAGTGGGGACGGTGATCGGCATTCTGCCCGGCCTGGGGGCGACGATTGCGTCGTTTCTGGGCTATGCCCTTGCCAAGCGCGCCTCCAAGCACCCGGAACGGTTCGGCCAAGGAGAGCTGGAGGGGGTAGCCGCCGCAGAAGCGGCCGACAACGCCGTGACCGCCTCTGCCCTGATCCCGCTCTTTGCGTTGGGCATACCGGGCTCGGTAGCGGCCGCCATGCTGATCGGCGCGCTCATGGTGCACGGGGTGACGCCGGGGCCTTTGATGTTCGAACAGAACCCGCGCCTGATATACGGGATTTACGGCACCGTCATGCTGGCCAGTTTCGTGATGCTGCCCATCGGGCGGTTCGGGCTGTACATCTTCGCGCGTCTGACCCGTGTGCCGGCCGTGATCCTGTGCCCGGTGATCGTCTATCTGTGCTTCCTGGGCGCATACATGGAAGGCAACGGCATGTTCGCGGTCTGGCTGGCCATCATTTTCGGGGTATCCGGGTACGTGATGAAGAAGATGGACCTCTCGTTCGTCACCTTCCTGATCGGGTTCATTCTGGGACCGATGATTGAGCTCCGGCTGCGACAATCACTCATTCTGATTCAGGGCAGCTGGGTGGTGCTGCTCCAGCATCCGGTCGCGCTGGTCTTTGGGCTGCTGACCGTTCTGGCGGCCTGGCGGCTGTCGCGCGTGGCTTCAATTCAAGGCAAAGGATGACGGTAAATGGAAATGACCTCTACGAGGAGCACGCTTGCGGGGTTGAAGGAGCACTTGGCGGGGATCGTTCTGGCATTCGGCCACCATCCCGGAAAGAGCCGTGAGGAGGCGGCCTACGTCTACGTGGGGCCGCCCGAGGAGGTGGCGCCGGGGGTCATCCATGTTTATAGCGTGGCCAACTCGGTGACGTTTGCGGCCGGGGACCGGCTCCTGCAGGTGGACTGCCAACTCGGCTTCAAAGCCCCCGAGGCGATTGCGGCGCTGCGTGAAAAGACCGACCTCCCTTTCGACTCTATTGTTATCACCCACGGGCACGTGGACCACTGCCTGGGGACGGTCCACTACATCCAGGACAACGTGAAGCGGGGTCATGCCCGGCCGCGGGTGATCGGGCACCGCAATCTGCGGAAGCGTATCGACAAGAACAAGCGGCTCGAAGGCCATCGTATCGCCACCGACAAACGCCAGTTTCAGGTGGACTTCGAACTGCAGGATTTCTTCGTCTATCCCGACGTCGAGTTCCAAGACCGCATGATGCTGAGGTTGAACGCGAGCACCTTTCTGATCGCCTTCGGCCACGGGCATACCGAGGATTCCATCTGGGTCTACGATCTCGATCGCCGGGTACTGGCCTGCGGCGACTTGTTCCAGTGGACGGCCCCCAATCTTGGCAACCCGTTCAAGATGCAGCGCTTCGCGCTCGAGAACGCCCGGGCGCTTGAGGAGATGGCGGCACTTGGGTCGGAGGTGCTGTGCCCCGGCCACGGGCCGGTAATCTACGGGGCGGCGGAGGTCCGCAACTGCCTTCTCACCACCGCGCGCTACTTGCATCACATCCAGGACCATGTGGTTTCATGCCTCAATCGCAGCATGGTCCTGGAGGACACCATCAACAGCCTGAAAATGCCCGAGGAGCTGATAAACTCCAAGTGGCTGCCGCCCGTGTACGGGCACCCGGTGTTCGTTGCGCGCGGAATTTTCAAGCGCTACGCCGGCTATTACTCCGGCCGCCCGGCGGAGCTCTTTCCGCCGGACTATGCCGTGGTGGGACGCGAGGTGGTCGACCTCGCCGGAGGCGCCGGGGTGGTTATGCGGAAAGCGGAGCGCCTGCACGGCAAGGGTCAGACCGCCCTGGCGTGCCAGCTGGCGGAATGGGTAGTCGAGGCCGAACCAAACAACGCCGAAGCCTGGGGCGTCTATGGGATGCTGTTCCAGGAGAGGGCCGCGTCGGAGGTGAACGTCCAGGCTCGGGGGTGCTGGAATAGTGCCGTACGCCGGGCCGTCGCAAACCTCGAGCGCCTGCAAAGATAGGCTGAGAGGGAGGGCATCGCGTAGTGTCTGCTGAAGAAAAGATAATCACGCAACTGTGGCTCATCGGCTGCGGCACCCCGACACCGACCCCGGAGAGATTCGGCAGCTGCCTGGTGCTGCAGGTGGACGACGAGCACCTGATGTTCGACTGCGGGCCCGCAACCACCTACAAACTCGTTAAATCCGGGATTGCCCCGACCGCGATCGATCACCTGTTTTTCACTCATCACCACTACGACCACAACGCCGATTACCCCTGCTTTCTTCTGTGCCGCTGGGACCACGAGCGGCCAGAGGTACCCGGGCTCAAGGTCTACGGGCCGCCGCCCACCGGGCTGATCACCGAGCGGCTGATCGGACCCGAGGGCGCCTTCAACGATGACTGGCGCGCCCGAGTGGAGCATCCGGCCAGTCAGGAAGTCTACGCCGCCCGCGGCGGCCGGGTGCCGCGGCCGGCTCCCCTGATCGACGTGACGGAGGTCGCCGCCGGTGAGCGTGTGGCCACCCGGAACTGTCGTGTGACCGTCGGAACGGCCGTGCACCTTCAGCCGCTGCTGCAGTGCCTGTGCTACCGGGTCGACTGGGACGGGGGGTCGCTCGCGATCACAGGCGATGCCGGTCTCCACCGGGGCGTGGCGGAGCTGGCCCGCGAAGCGCAGACGCTGGTAGTCAACGTCTGGGACCACCAGGAGAACATGTCGGCGACGCTGCTGCACGGGTTCTGCGGCACCCTGGACGCTGCATCGATGGCCAGAGACGCGGGGGTCGGGCGCCTAGTCGTGACCCACCAGGGGCCGAACCTGGTCCGACCCGACTCCCGTGAGCGGGCGCTGGCGGACATGACTGCGATTTTCGCGGGGGAAATCGTGTTCGGAGAAGAATTCATGTTGCTGGATCTGGGATAGGCCTATATAGGTCCTTCACCGCAGTGACACAGGGGCACCCGCTAATATGGGATGGTCACAATTTCGAAAAACCGGGTTGACGCATCGCGACAATCGGTCCGGCGGCGGCTTTACGCTCGTGACGCCGGTGGGATCCGGGTTCACGTACCTGATCGACGAGACGGGCCGCATCGTGCACTCCTGGTCGGCCCCGGATTTCATGCCCGGCTATGGGTATCTGCTGCCGGGAGGCACGCTCCTGGTCCGCGGCCAGCAGAAGGTGGCCGAACACAAGGTCGGCGCCGGACAGGCCGCAGGTACCACAGACATCCTGCTCGAAATCAACAAAGACAATCAGGTGCTCTGGCGTTTCGAGCATCCCTCCTTCCACCATGACATGTTTCGCCTGCCGAACGGCAACACCATCCTAATCACATGGGCGCAGTGCGACCCGAAGGTGGCCGAGTGCGTGATGGGCGGTATGGCCAAGGAAGAGGAAAAGCTGCAGTGGTCCGACCCGGAGCATGTCAGTTTCTTCATGGCCGGCCTGGGTGTGGGCGGACGCCCGCGAGACCTGACGGGGTTTCTGTCGGA
>JBFYWX010000131.1:0-12050 GCA_041310825.1 Desulfobacteraceae bacterium
GCGAGGCAGAGCGTTCGCTGCGAGGCTTTAACCTGTTTGCCGGAGAGGATTTGGACCTGTTCCAGGCACTGCTGCGCGGAGAGTTCAACATCTCCGGCTTTCAGAACAAGGATCTGGCGCATCGGCTGCAGAAAGCCAGCCGACAGGTCTCGGCACTGCTCAAGCGTCTGCGGGGTCACGGCCTGATTAAGAAGATCGGTCATTGCTACAAGTATTACCTGACGGCCTTGGGACGACGAGTGGCAGCCACAGCGTTACGCGTGCGGGAGATGACCATCATCCCAACGCTGAGTGCGGCCCGTGCCCAAGCGTAATAATTTTGTCACCGTTTTGCATACAAAATGACTGATAAGAGACTGTAGGTTTTTGTGGAATGGTTCATTTGACATTACCCAGCGGATGCGATAAATCTATTCAAATTTAGCAAGTTGTTTCCGTACATGGTGGAGGAATCGGTACAACATGGAGGGGGTCGATGCGGCTGGCGTGTAGTTCATTTGAAGCCGTTGATAATCTTATGATCATCCGGGCCTCAGCCGGAGATGAAATCAGGAGATTATCATCGGACTCAATTCTATGCAGACGATCGGCGGAACCCTGAGACGCTGGTTCTCCAAACCTGCACTGAAACTCAAGAGGACAATGGAGCACTATGGAGGCGACACCGACCGAACATAAGCTACCACTTCGGCCCGGCGACTTTGCATCGTTGTCGGAAGCCCTGGATTATGCTGCGCGTGGTCAGACAGGTGCCAATTTCTACAACGGCAAGGGTCAGCTCGAAGCGGTCCTCCCCTATTCCGTCCTGAGGGACGAAGCGATGGGGGTCGCCTGCCGGCTGGTCGGCATGGACCTGCCGCGCGGCTCCCGGGTCGCCCTGGTTGCCGAGACCTGTCCCGATTTTTTACGGTTCTTCTACGGCTGCCAGTATGCCGGAATGGTCCCGGTCCCGCTGCCGGCATCGATTCACCTGGGCGGTCACAAGTCCTACGTGGCCCAGCTGCGGCGGCTCCTGCTCAACTGCCGGGCCGAGGTGGCCATTGCGCCGACCCTGTTTCTATCCTTTCTGACCGAGGCCGCCCACGGACTGCCCCTGGCCTTCACCGGTACCCCGGAGCAGTTCTCCGACATGCCGCCGGGCCGTGGCCCTGCCCGCCCGTCGGGCCCGGAGGAGCTCGCCTACCTCCAGTACACATCAGGCAGCACCCGGTTCCCACGGGGGGTCATGATCACCCAGCGGACGGTCATGAACAATCTCGCCAGCATCATCCGGGACGGTGTCCGGGTTCGCCCCGACGACCGGAGCATGTCCTGGCTGCCCTACTACCACGACATGGGCTTGGTCGGCCTGGTGCTCTCTCCCATGGCCTCCCAGGTCACGGTCGACTACCTTAAAACACGGGATTTCGGCATGCGGCCGCGCCTGTGGCTGTCGCTCATTTCCCAAAACCATGCGACCGTCTCCTTCGGGCCGCCCTTCGGCTACGAGCTCTGCGCGCAACGCCTCCGGGAGGACACGGCGGGCCAGTTCGACCTGCGTTCCTGGCGCCTGGCCGGGGTGGGGGCGGAAACCATCCGCTCCGAACCCCTGGCCCGTTTCGCCGAAATCCTGGCGCCGAGCGGCTTCAACCCGAAAGCCTTTTCCGCCTGCTACGGCATGGCCGAGTGCTCCCTGGCGGTGAGCTTCTCGCCGCTCGGCCAGGGGATCCAGCTGGACACCGTCAAGGCCGAGACCATGGCCCGGTCGCAGGAGGCCGCCGCCGCCTCAACGGACGAGCCCACCGGCGCCAAGAGCTTTGTCAAATGCGGGGTACCGCTTCCCGGCTACGAAATCGAAGTGCGCGACGGCGAAGGGCGAATTCTGCCGGAGCGGCGGGTCGGAACGCTTTACGTGCGCGGACCGAGCGTGATGTCCGGTTACTTCGGCGAAGAGACTCTCACCCGCGACGTCCTCTCCCCCGAGGGGTGGCTGAACACCGGGGATCTCGCCTACCTCGTCGACGGTAGCATCGTGATCACCGGGCGGCAAAAGGACCTGATCATCATCAACGGCCGCAACATCTGGCCGCAGGACCTGGAATACATCGCCGAAAGCCAGCCCGAAGTCAGAACCGGGGACGCATCGGCTTTTTCCGTGACCGCATCCAACGGGGAGGACAAGGCGGTCCTGGTCATCGAGTGCCGCGAGACGAGTCCTGCCAAGCGCGATGAACTGGTGACCCGGACCCAGTCGCTCATCCACCAGGAGTTGGGCATCGAGTGTTTCATCGAGCTGGTCACGCGCAACACCCTGCCGCGCACCACTTCGGGAAAGCTCTCGCGGTCGGGTGCCAAAAACGATTTTCTGCAGCGGGTCGCCGACGGAAAAACCGAGCAGCCGGGCGACAGCGACGACTTTTACTTATTACGCCGCAAGGCGAGCTGACCCCGGGCATCGGGTCGCGCCCGGCGTTGGGTTGAACCAAGCCGCAGGATGTCACCGGCGATCATCACGTGCGAAGCGTGCGGGATGATCGCCGGTTCGCGTTGAAAGGTCCAATGCCCCGCACGCTTGCCATCACAGGAGCCACGGGATTCATCGGCGCCGCGCTGATCCAAACCCTCGCCGGGCGGGGCGACCGGATCCGCGCCTTGTACCGGTCGCATCCCGGAATCCCCGCCGACAGCCTCTCGCAAGGTGCGGTGGAATGGGTCCGAGGCAGCCTGGACGACACCGACAGCCTGGAGCGGCTGACCACGGGGGTCGAGGCCGTCATTCATTGCGCCGGCGCGGTGCGGGGGGCCACCCCGGAGCAATTCAACCGGGTGAACCGGGAGGGGGTGACGCGGTTGGCATACGCCGCCCGACGATCCACCCCCTGGCCGCGGTTTTTGCTGATCTCCTCCCTGGCCGCCCGCGAACCGCACCTCTCCTTCTACGCCGCCAGCAAGCACGGCGGCGAGCAGGCGCTGCGGGCGGCGGCGCAGGGGATGGTGTGGTCCGTGCTGCGCCCGCCTGCGGTTTACGGGCCCGGCGACCGCGAGATGCGGCCGCTTTTCAAGGCCATGCAGCGGGGGGTTGTGCCGATGCTCGGACGGGCAGAAGCCCGCTTCTCCCTGATCTATGTCGAGGACCTGGCCGACGCCGTCGGCCACCTCGTCGCGGCGCCCGACTGGGAGCCCGGACCCTTCGAGCTGCATGACGGCCATGCCGGCGGCTACGCGTGGCGGGAAGTCATGGAGACCTTCGCGCGGATCACCGGCCGGCCCGTGCGCCCGCTCCGGGTTCCGGCAGCCCTGCTGCGGGCGGTTGCCCGGGCCAACCAAGCCCTCGCGCGCATGCTTGTCTACGCCCCGATGCTCACCCCCGGCAAAGTGCGGGAGTTGACGCATCCCGACTGGGTGTGCGAGGATACCTTGTTTCGGAAGGCCACCGGGTGGCATCCACGCGTGTGCCTGGAAGACGGCCTGAGGCGCACGCTGGAGAGCTTCAGTTCCGCCCAGGATGGAAGGGAACCCTGATGCCAAGCTACGACGACATTCTGAGCCAAGTGGCCGAATTGATCCGGCCCCTCGCCCCGCCGAACCGGCGCGTCGCGGAGGAGACCGACCTGGTGGCCGATCTCGACTTCGACTCGCTCAAGGTCATGAGCCTGATCGAGCAGGTCGAGGACCGCTTCGACATCTCCATCCCGTTGAACATTCTGCCCGACATCCGCACGGTCAAGGACTTTACCGTTCAACTGCAACGCCTGCTTGAGGATTCCGCACCATGAGCCTGTTCGACAAGTTTCAGCCCATCGCCGCCGCCCGACAGGCGCTGGCCGACAGCGGAGTCGAGTCGATCAACGTCGTGATGGAACAGATCCTCTCGCCCACCGAGGCGATGATCAACGGGCGCCGTAGCATCCTGGCCGGCACCAACAACTACCTGGGGCTGACCTTTCACCCCGATTGCGTGGAGGCCGCCTGCCGGGCGCTACGGGCGGAAGGCACGGGCACGACCGGATCGCGAGCCGCCAACGGAAACTACGACGGCCATGTAGCCCTCGAACGCGAGCTCGCCGAGTTCTTCGGCGTCCGCGGCGTCATCGTCTTCTCGACCGGCTATGTGGCCAACCTGGGGATGATCGCGACCCTGACCGGCCCCGGGGATGTGCTCCTGATCGACGCCGACTCCCATGCCAGCATCTACGACGGCTGCCGGTTGAGCGGGGCCGAGGTCATCCGCTTCCGGCACAACGACCCCGCCGACCTGGACAAGCGCCTGCGCCGCCTGGCAGAGCGGGCCGCCCGCACCATCGTCGTCGTGGAGGGCATCTACAGCATGTTCGGCGACCGGGCGCCGCTGGCCGAGATCGCCGCGCTCAAGCGCCGCCATGGGGCCTATCTCCTGGTGGACGAGGCGCACTCGCTGGGCGTGTTGGGGGACCATGGGCGGGGACGGGCCGAGGAGGCCGGGGTCGAAGCCGATGTGGACTTCATCATCGGAACCTTCAGCAAGAGCCTGGGGGCCATCGGCGGCTACTGCGCGAGCAACCACCCGGAGCTCGACCTCATCCGCTATGCCAACCGGCCTTACGTGTTCACGGCCTCGCCATCGCCGTCCGTCATCGCCTCCACCCGCAAAGCCCTGGCCCTCCTGAGGGCGCACCCGGAGCTGCGCCACCACCTATGGGAGCAGTCGCATCGGCTGTATGCGCGTCTGTCGGGACTGGGGTTCACCCTCGGCCCGGAGCCCAGCCCGATCATCGCCGTGCGCCTGCCCGACCGGGAGCGGGCCCTCGCCATGTGGTGCGGCCTGCTCGAGCGCGGAGTCTACGTGAATCTGGTGCTGCCGCCGGCATCGCCGGACGGCGGATCCCTCTTACGCTGCAGCGTCAGCGCCGGCCACACGCCGGAGCAAATCGACATGATCGGTGATGCCTTTGCCGAATTTCAGGTCATTGCCAAGCCGGCGTGACACAAACCGTTTCGTAAAGGCAGCGCTCTGAATAAGCTCCGCTCTCAAACATCAAGAGACAGCCATGCGCATATTTTTTGTTTTCTTCAAGAAATACCCTTTGCCGACCGTGCTCATGTTGGCTTGTCTTCTCCTTGGGGGACTCATGGAAGGCTTAGGGTTGTCGATGCTTCTTCCATTGCTCAGCCTGGCCCTGCCTCAAACGGAAACCGTATCTGGGGCGGGTGGCCACGCAGCGTCCCAACTGGAGCGCATCGTTGCCGGCTTTTTCTCCTTTTTGAATGTCGACCCATCCATCATCAACATACTCTTGATCATGTTGATCGCCGCCCTTCTAAAGGGGGGGCTCATTATCCTTTCCAAGCGGCAGATCGGGTTCACCGTCGCACGCATGACCACGGACATGCGGATGGAAATGCTGCGCGCCATGCTGAGAACTAAGTGGGAATTTTTTATAAGTGAGAAGACCGGCTATCACATTAATGCCATGGTGGTGCTCACCAAACAAACCGCCAAGGCTTTCCAAGTCGGGTCCCAAGTTATGTCGGAAATACTGGAGGCCTCCGTTTTCATCTTTGCGGCCTTCCTGGTCTCCTTCAATGGCGCTATGGCAGCACTGGGCGGCAGCGCCGCGATTATATTCCTGCTCAGGGGCTTTATACGCAAGGTCCGGAAAACAGGTCGCCGGCAGGTTCAGCTCAGAAGAGAGTTCAAAGCCCTGATGATTGACGTTCTACAGTCCTTGAAACCGCTGAAGGCGATGGACCGGGAAGATCATGCCGGGTACATCCTCAAGAAAAAAACATATGGACTGCAAAAGGTCCAAAAAAAACAGATCATGACCCAGGGCTTAATGAAGGCACTCCAGGAGCCCCTGACCACACTGTTCCTGTCGATCGGTATCTTCGTCACCCTGGTCTATCTGGAAATGCCGCCCGCCAGCCTGTTGGTCATCCTTGTCCTGATCTCGCGGGTCATCAAACAGGTCATGAAAATTCAGGATCACTACAGCGAACTGGCCATTCTGGAACCCGGGTACTGGTCCTTTCAGGAGACTCTCAGAGGCCTCAACCAGAACCGCGAGCCGAAGTCCGGTTCGGCAGTCCCGCACCTGAATCAAGAAATCACCTTCACCGGTGTTAATTTCTCTTTCAGCAGCAAGCCGGTGCTAAAGAACCTGAACCTCTCTTTCCCCGCCGGCCGGATCACTGCCATCGTCGGGCCTTCTGGCTCCGGTAAAACCACCCTTCTGGATCTCGTGGTGGGGCTGATGACGCCCCAGGAAGGTGAAATTCGGCTGGACGGGGTGTCTTTGAGGGAGATCGACCTCAAGCAGTGGCGCCGGATGATCGGATATGTCCCCCAGGAAACGGTCCTGCTGCATGACACGATCATCAACAACATCATGCTGGGCGACGAAAAATTGACGGAGCAGGATGCACTGGTCGCTCTAAAGGCCGCCGGAGCCATGGAATTTGTCGACAGCTTGGCCGAAAACATCCACCACGTGGTCGGCGAACGCGGCGGAAAACTCTCGGGTGGTCAGCGGCAGCGCATCGCCATTGCGCGGGCGCTCGTGCACAAACCGAAGCTGCTCATTTTCGATGAAGCAACAAGCGCATTGGACCCGGTAAGTGAAGCCATGGTGTGCGAAACGATGCGCTCACTGCGCGGCAAGCACACGATCCTGGCGATATCGCACCAAACCGCTCTGCTGTCCTGCGCTGATCACGGGTACATGATCCGGGATGGCGTCGCTGAGCCGATCGACCTTAATGAGGGAGATCATTTGATTTCTGCAGCACAGAATGCTATTTGAATTTCGTGTTCTCGCGCTCCCGCCGACTTTGAGGCGATTTGGTTCCCTCACCGACGCCGGCCTGCGGATGCGGGACCGCCGACTTATAGCAGCCATACGGGCAAGTGAGGCAAGCTGCCACTTTCAGGAGGAGGAATTGGTGATATGAGAAAACTGGTTATCGACGGCCAAACAGTGGATGACCTTAGCGATTGCTACGTCATCGCCGAAATCGGACACAACCACCAGGGCAAACTCAAGACCTGCATGGAAATGTTCAAGGTGGCCAAGGAGTGCGGGGCGGAAGCCGTGAAGCTTCAGAAACGCGACAACCGCAGCCTTTACACCAAAGCGGGTTACGAAAAGCCCTACGACAACGAGAACAGCTACGGTGCCACCTATGGCGAACACCGCGAGGCGCTTGAGTTCGGCGAGTCCGAGTACAAGGAACTCAAGGCCTACTCGAAAGAGATCGGGGTGACGATGTTCGCCACCGCTTTCGACTTCCCCAGCTTGGATTTTCTGGCCAAGCTGGACATGCCGGCATTTAAGGTAGCCTCCGGGGACCTAAAGAACACTCCGCTGCTCACTCAAATGGCGAAAGTGGGAAAACCCATGATCCTCAGCACCGGCGGCGGGACCATGGAGGATATCCATCGGGCCTACGACGCCATTATGCCCATCAACTCCCAGCTTTGCCTCCTGCAGTGCACGGCCGGCTACCCGGCGGCCTTCGAGGAACTCAACTTGAGAGTGATCACGACCTTCCGCGAGCGTTTCCCCAGCACGGTCGTGGGCCTGTCCTCCCACGACAACGGGATCGCCATGGCCTTGGCGGCCTACATGCTCGGGGCACGCGTGGTCGAAAAACACTTCACCCTGAACCACACCTGGAAGGGAACTGACCACGCGTTCTCGCTGGAGCCGATCGGCCTGCAGAAAATGGTGCGCGACCTGAGGCGCGCCCGGGTGGCCCTGGGAGACGGTGTCAAACGCGTCTACGACAGTGAAGTCACCCCGATGGTCAAGATGGGCAAGCAAATAGTCGCCGCGCGCGACCTGCCGGCCGGACATGCCATCCGCCGCGAGGACATCTCCATCAAGTCGCCGGGGGGCGGCCTGCAGCCCTATGAAATCGACAAGGTGATCGGCCGTACCGCTCGGACCGCCCTGAAGGCCGACGATGCGATCACCTTCGAAGTCCTCAACGGTGCCGAGAACTGGAAGAGGGTCGCCTGATGGCCTTGCTCGACCTGAGTGGCGATGTCGCAGTCGTCACCGGGGCCCTTGGCAAACTGGGGCCGGTCTGGGTGGAAACGCTGCTCGATGCCGGTGCGCAGGTCCTGGCCCTTGACCGGGGCGGGCAGGCGGCGTCGCCTGAATTCCACCGCGTGCAGGCGCGGTTCGGACCCGAACGGCTCGAACTGGCCTTCGCGGACGTCTGCAACCGGGCGGAACTCGAAGCCGCCCTTGCCCGTTGCGTGCAGGTGTTCGGTACCCCGACCATCCTCGTCAACAACGCCGGCATCGATGCCCCGCCTGCAGCCGGCGGCAAAGGCTACCGCCTGGACGAAATTCCGCTGGCCGTGAACCTGCGCATTCTCGAAGTGAATGCCGCCGGATTGTTTCTGGTCAGCCAGGTGTTCGGCGCCGCCATGGTCGCACAGCAACGCGGTTGCATCATCAACATCGGGTCGCTCTATGCCAGCGTCTCACCGGATGCCCGCCTTTACGACCACATCCCGGGGGATCCGCCCTTCATCAAGCCGCCGGCCTACGGCGCATCCAAGGCGGCTGTTCTCAACCTGACGAAGTACCTCGCCACTCACCTGGCTCCCCATGGCGTGCGCGTCAACGCGCTTTCGCCGGGAGGCGTCCTGGGCGGGCAGGACGAGGATTTCAAACGCAAATTCTGCGCCCGCGTCCCCCTCGGCCGCATGGCGACCGCCGAGGACCTGCGCGGCCCGCTTTTGTTTCTTGCTTCGTCCGCCTCTGCGTATGTGACCGGTATCAACCTGCAGGTGGACGGCGGCTTCACGGTCTGGTAATAAATCAGGGTCTCCCGGCGTTGCCGCCGGGAGACCCTGATTTATTCATCGAAGTGAAAATTCATTCTCCAACGCAATAACCCAATGAACCCAATCAACCCATCGACCCATTCTCCCTCCTGCGTAGCCCTTATTCCGGCGCGTTCAGGCTCCAAGCGCGTTCCTGACAAAAACATTCGGTCGCTGGCTGGCCACCCGCTGATCGCCTACAGCATTTCGGCCGCGTTGCAGAGCGAAATCTTCAAGGCCGTTATCGTTTCGACCGATTCCGAGCGCTACGCGGAGATCGCCCGCCACTACGGTGCCGAGGTGCCGTTCATGCGCCCGTCTGAATATTCCGGTGACACCGCTCCCGACATCGAATGGGTTGAGTACACGCTCAAACGGTTGGCCGCAGAGGGGCGTCTCTACGATTGCTTCTGCATTCTGCGCCCCACCAATCCTTTTAGACTGCCGGAGACGATTCAACGGGCATGGTCGCTGTTCTGCGCGGAAAACGGTATGGACTCCCTGCGGGCGGTGGAAAAGTGCAGTCAGCATCCGGGTAAAATGTGGGTGATCCGCGGCCGGTGCATGCTGCCACTGCTGCCCATCAGCCCGGCCGATCAACCCTGGCACAGCTGCCAGTACCCGGCCCTCCCCGAAGTCTATGTGCAGAACGCCAGTCTGGAGATCGCCTGGTCGCGAGTCGTGTTCGCAGAAAAAACCATCGCCGGCAACATACTGATACCTTTCCTCACCCAGGGCATTGAGGGCTTTGATATAAACAAGCCCTACGACTGGGAGTTGGCGGAGCACATGGCCGAAACAGGCGCCGGACTGCTTCCCGCCATAACGGTTAGCGCCTTCCGCTGAAGCGTCCCGAGCGCGTGGCGCATGGCGACTTCCACCTCAGCGACCGATCTGCAAGCCGATGCCGCAGGTGCTGTACCCTCGGGGACACCGCCCTTTGCAAGGGGTACGACAACGGGAAACCTGCCTGAAATTCTTGACAATTGCGCGCCTGTCCGCTAAGTTAAAAGCAATCAATTCATCGGGCGCATCTAAGGCCCGAGGGAGACCGGGTTAAAGCAACGGACGTCTGCATGAACGAAAGAACGCTGTCGTTGCTTTTTGTTATGGGCGAGACCCGCCGGAAAGGGGCGGAGGTTCGGAGAGAAACGGAATTACCGATCAATGACGACCAACCCGAAACTGCTGTTGATACCGGTGGAAAACCAGGCCCGGGAACAGGACCCCAAACTGCTGCTGGCGGCGGTAGCCGCCACGCGCGGTTTTTCATCCGTTTTCGGCTCACGCCGCGAAATGGAATTCAACATCGACCAATTCCCCCGGAGCATCTACCTGTCCAAAAGCATGACGGTGCGAAGCCTCCTGTTCTTCCAGGTCGCTCACCGGTTCGATGTCGAAATTGTCTCGTGGGACGAGGAGGCACTGGTGCACCTGCCTCCGGAAACCTATTTTTCGCGCCGCCTCGACCCGAAGGCCATTAAATACATCTCCCACCTGTTCGCCTGGGGAGATGAGAACGCCCGGCTTTGGCGCCGCTACCCTCCCCTGCCGAAGGACATGCCGATCCATGTGACCGGCAATCCTCGCAGCGACCTGCTGCGTCCGGAGCTGCAGCCCTTCTACCGCAAGGAGGTGGAGGAGTTCAAAGAGGCCTATGGCGATTTTATCCTGGTCAACACCAACTTCAACCATGTGAACGCCTTCGGGCCGGACATGAACCTTTTCAAACCCTCTGTCGGGCCCGCCCGCCGACAACGGTTCGGGCGCGCTGCACGCGGAATGAGCCGCACCTACGCCGAAGGCCTGAGAGATCACAAGAATGCCGTGTTTGAGGATTTCAAGCGTCTGATCCCGCAGCTGGGCCAAGCGTTTCCAGTCAACCGCATCGTCGTTCGGCCCCATCCCACTGAAAATCATAACGTCTACCGGGATATCGCGACCCGCTGCCGCCGGGTCCACGTCACCAATGAAAAGAGCGTCGTACCGTGGCTGCTGGCCGCCAAAGCGGTCATTCACAACGGTTGCACCACCGGGGTCGAGGCCTATCTGGTGGGCACCCCGGCCCTCAGCTATCGTGCATCCATCAACGAGACCTACGACAACGGGTTCTACCGGTTGCCGAACCGGATGAGCCACCAGTGCTATTCCTTCGAGGAACTGGAGGCCATGCTCCGCAAAATTCTGAAAGGTGCTGTGAGGGCGGCGAACGGCGACGAACGCAAACGCCTTCTTGATGACCATCTGGAGGCTCAATTCGGGCCATTGGCATGCGAGCGCATCGTCGATGTGCTTGAAGGCATTCAGGCTCGCCAACGGGAGTCCGACACGGGGGTGGGGTACCAGCCGCTGCAACGCTGGATCGTCAAACACGGGTTGCGGATGGCCCGAGGGATCAAATCGCACCTTCCCGGTTCTCACAACCGGCCCGAGTTCCAACGCCACCGCTATCCCGGTATTTCGCCGGACGAAGTCCAAGAGCGTCTACACCGGTTTTTAGAGCTTTTGGGCAGTCACCTCAAGGTCAGAGTGGAGCCGATATCGGATGTCTTGGTGAGAATCGACGCATGAGTCACCGCCGGCCGTTGCAGAATGACTGTGGTCTTGCCACCTGTAACTTCAACGCGTCTGAAAACGAAGCTTCGACCTGGACGCCGCTGCCGGCAATCAAAAAACAGCGATCGCAATGAAACCTTCCATTCCCCTGCTGATACTACCGGTGGAGAACCAGGTGCGGGAGCTCGACGCCAAGCTCTTGCTGGCGGTGGTTGCCGCCCGATCAGGCTTTCAGTCGCTCATCGGCTTCCGCCGGGAGATGCACTTCAACATCCACAAGTTCCCGAAAGGGATTTATATTTCCAAAAGCATCACCCGCGCCAGCGAATTGATGTTCGGCATTCTTCACGGTCTCGGTCACGGCATCGTCGCTTGGGATGAAGAGGCGCTGGTCCACTTACCCCCCGAAATTTATTACTCCCGGCGTTTATCCCCGAAAGCCATGTCCCATGTTACGCATTTTTTTGCGTGGGGAGAGGACAATGCCGAGTTGTGGCGTCGTTACCCACATTTTCCCACGCATGCGGATATTCATGTGAGCGGGAATCCCCGCAACGATTTGCTGCGAAAGGAGATCAGGGAATACTACGCTGAAGATGTTCGGAAAATCAGAAACCAATTGGGAGAATTTGTATTAATCAACACGAATTTCAACCACGTCAATGCCTTTTCTCCGGTGCAGAACCTATTCCAGCCG
>JBFYWX010000167.1:0-5564 GCA_041310825.1 Desulfobacteraceae bacterium
TGCCCTCCTTCTTCGAGGGGCTGCCACTGGTCGTGGTGGAGGCCCTGGCCTGCGAGTGCCGGGTCGTGATGACCGAGTTGGCGGGAATTGAGACCTGGATGCCCGCGGGGCTGTGCGCGGAGGGCGTAGTGGAAACCGTGCCGCTACCCCGGCTCGTCGGCACCGACATGCCCGTTGCGGAGGACCTGCCGCGCTTCGTCGCGGACCTGGCGCGGGCCATCACCCGGCAACTCGCCCGGGCCGCGGCCTGCGAGGCGCCCCCCGCCACCGCCGACAGATTGCAGTCGCTGACCTGGAAGGCGGTGTTCGACCGGGTTGCCGTTGCCTACCGCGAGCTGGCGGAGATCGGCCGCCCCCACCGCCCGCGCATCAAACCGCCGCTTGCTTGACGGCCAAAGAGGGTCTTGTTATGAAACTTTCAAGTCAGCTTGGCTTTTTTTCTGTGGGAGTCCCGCCGGGCCGGGACCACAATCGGATCGTGGCTGGAGCCTACTCCGCCGAAGCACAGGCTACGAAGGCCGGGAGCCACTCCCACAAAATCTGAACTTGCCCGCTGACGAACCGCTGCCGCAGGCGGCGTAAAACGCGAATCACTGAAAGACCACCCTGTCGGAGAAACGATTCCGTGAGCGCAGCGTCCGGCCATCCGCCCGATCACCCGAAGCTGACCTTCTTGGGGCGGCTTCGCAACTATTTCCTGGCAGGAATCCTCGTCACGGCCCCGATCGCCATCACGCTGTTCCTGACCTGGTCCTTTCTGGAGTATATCGACGGCAAGGTGGCCCGGCTTCTGCCCGCCCGGTACAACCCCGACACCTACCTGCCCTTCTCGGTGCCGGGGATCGGGCTTCTGGTCGCCATCGTGTTCTTTATCCTGGTGGGCTGGTTCACACGCAATTTTTTAGGCCGCCTGGTGATTCGGGCCTCGGAATACGTGGTGGACCGCATGCCGGTGGTCCGCAGCATCTACGGGGCCCTCAAGCAGTTCTTCGAAACCATGATGGCCGGAAAGAGCCAGGCCTTCCGCGAGGTGGTGATGTTTCAATACCCGCGGCCCGGAATCTGGGTCATCGGGTTCGTCAGCGGCACCACCGAAGGCGAAGTCCAGCGGCGACTCGAGGACGAGGTGGTCAACGTCTTCCTGCCGACCACCCCGAACCCCACCTCCGGCTTTCTCCTGTTCGTCCCCCGCCGGGAACTGGTCTCGCTGGAGATGACGATCGAAGAGGCAATCAAGATGGTCGTCTCCGCCGGCATGGTCACACCGCCCGACCCGGCCCGCCTCCGGAAGATGCACTCGGCTCCTAAAGCGGATAGCTGATCACGGCCGGGGGGCTGGTTTGTGTTCACCGGTTGCCTTCATTTGCCGGCGGCAGATGAGGCGCTGAGGACGAAGCGCACCGGGACCTGGACCCGGTCCGCGACCGGCCAGCCCTCCCGGCGGGCAGGTTTGAACATCCAGTGCCGGACCGCACGCTGGGCCGCCTCGTCCAGGATCGCATAGCCGCTCGAGGCCGCGACGGACACTGCATCAACCCCACCCTCCGCATTGACCGCCACATCGAGCAGCACGGTGCCTTCGAACCCCAGTTGCCGGGCCCGGCGGGGATAGTCGGGCGGGGGATTCCGATCGTAGTCGGGGGTGGCCGATTCCAGCACCGGCGGCGGCGGCCGCAACGCCCCGACGGGACCTGAAGCGGCGGGGAGCTCTTGTTTCGCATCGGGGGCGAGCGCCGGGTTCTCCGCCAGCGGCCGGCTGTGATCTCCCGTTGCATCGGATAACGGCCGATCCGCTGCTTCCGTTGCCGGAGCGGTCGCAGCCGCCGCCGCCGGCCTTGCCGTCGCCGGCCGGGGCACCGGGCAACGGGCCGGCGGCGGGGTCTTGCCCGCCACCGGGGCAACCGTCTGCGGCGGAGGGCTTGGGACCGACGGCACAGGGGGAGCGGCGGGAGGATCGCGAGGTGTAACGGCCGGCGGCGGCGGAAGGGGAGCGGACACCAAGGAGATCGTCACCGTCTCCGCCGCCGGGGGTTTGATATTTCGAAGACCCCCCTGATCGCGATCCAGGCTGAAGAGGAGCAGATGCAGCCCGGCCGCCGCCAGCGCAGCTGCTGTCAGTCGTTTCACGGTGCGGGCCCCGCCTCGGACTGGAGCGACACGCGGTTCAAACCGGCCGCGCGGATGCGGTCCAGGACTTCGAAAAGACTCTGGTAGGGGAGATTGCGGTCCGCGAATAGCAGGACACCCGGGGTGCCGGCGCCCGCCCCCCCGGCGCCGGCGGCGAGTGCCGCCGTGAGGTCGCGGAGTGCCACCGGTTCACGGTCGACGTAGAGCGTCCCGTCCGCCTTGACCGTGATCGCAAGGGTGCTCTCGGTGTCCGGTTCGGCCGCCTCCGAGGCGGGAAGACGCACCGGCAGCCCCCGGTGGACCGCCATGGACAACATGGCGTACATGAAGAAGACGAGGAGCAGAAACAGGAGGTCCATCAGGGGGATCATTTCGATGCGGACCCGCTTCCGGCGTGGGACTCTGATTTTCATGCGGACCGCCCTCCTGCCGGCCGGACGCTCGCTTCGATGCGGCTATTTCGCCCCGGCCAGCTTCTCGTATACGATCTCGAGGCTCGTCGCATATTTTTCGATGCGCAGCGCCGCCTGCTCACACAGGCTGTCGAAGAAGTTGTAGGGGATGACCGAGAGGATGGCGATCCCAAGACCGGCGGCGGTGGTGATCAGGGCCTGGGCAATCCCGGCCGTCACCGCCACCGGCCGCTCAACCCCCACGGCCCCCAGCGCTTCGAAAGACTGGATGATCCCGGTCACCGTGCCGAAGATTCCCAGGAGCGGGGCCACCGTGATCATGGTGTCCAGAATGCCCATGTAGCGCCGCATGCGCTTGACCTGGTCGGCCGCGGCCGACTCCATGGCCTTGGTCATGGAAAACTCCCGGTGCAGAATCCCGGTGATGATGATCTTGATGGTATGGTCCCGGGTTCCGGCGGTTTTGAGCCGGATGGCCTCCCAGTCCCCCGATTCGCACAGCGTCATCACCTCCTCGAGCAGGGCCGGGTTGCGCCGGCGCAGCAGCGCGATCCAGAACACCGCCCGGTCGATCACCACCGTCAGCGCAGCGAGCGAACAGACAAGGAGCGGGGCCATGACCGGCCCCCCGCTCAACACCATCTCCCACATGGGCTCCTCCCGGTCTCAAAAGGCGGCCCGCAGGCCGAAGATGAAGTTTCGCTCCGGTGCGGGATAAAAATTGGTCTCCGTCGGAAATCCGCCGATGACCGCGTACTCGGAGTATTTCTCGTTGGTCAGGTTGTTCACCCCCACGAAGGTGCGGATCATCTTCCACTCGTAAATCAGCTTCACATCCAGCGTGATGAAGTCGTCCAGTTTTTCGTAGTCGTTCTCGAAGTCGCTCACGGCGTAGCTGGACCCGTAATAGCTGCCGTCCACCGCCAGCTCCACCCCCGGCAGGAGATCGAAGATGCGCAGCCCCAGGTTGGCGCGGTGATTGGGAACGGCCGGCAGGTCCTTGTTCTTGTAAGGGTCTTTTTCGAATGTCGCCTTCTGGTACGTGTAGTTGCCGGTCAGGGCCACGTGCTTTATCACCTGCGCCCAGGCGCCGATTTCAACCCCCTGGTGGAGGGTCTCCGGGTGGTTTTCATTAGTGAAGACCGGCCGGTTGAAGAAGATCTCGTCTTCCATCTCCGCCCGGAACAGGGTGAGGTTGCCCCTCAGCCGGGGCGTAAAAGCATGACGCACCCCGAGATCGTAGTGGATTCCCGTCTGGGGCTTGAGATCCGGGTTCACCCGGATCTGCCCGGTGGTGAAGTCGTAGACCACCAGCTCGTCCACGAGGGGAAAGCGGAAGCTGCGGCCGACGCGGCCGAACACCGAGGAGTTCTCGGCGTAGAGGTAGGTCAACCCGGCCTGAAACGCATTCTCGGAGTCCGAGTCGGACTCGTCCAGGGGGGCCAGCGGGAAGGCGCTCCTGTCTCTGACGTCGAGGTCGTAATTCACGTACTCGTGCCGCGCCCCCAGGGTGAGCAGCAGGTCCTTGCGCACAGCGAACTCGTTGTTGAGATAGAGGCCGACCGAGTCCCGATCCACATCCGAGAGGCCGGTCGGGGAGGAGGGCAGGGGCGAGAAGAAACCGGAGTAGGATTTGTTGTCCTGGCTCACCCGGAAGAGGTCTACCCCCGCGACCAGTTTGTTGCCGTGGTCGAAAACATCCCCCTGCCAAATATAGCGCGGCGTGAACCCCACTGTTTCGGTGGTGAACTCGTTTTTGAAGGGAAAGGAGGCATCCGGAAATCTGGAGTCGCCCGAGCGGTCCCGGTAGGAGAGATCGGCCACCAGCTGCCCGTATTGCATGAGGTCCCAGTCGAAGCCCGCTTTCACGAAATAGTCCTCGGTGCTCCCCTCGTCATCCGGGTTGAGGCTCTGTTTGCGGTCGTCATCGACCTGGGCCTTGGTGAGCGGCCCCGGCAGGCCGAAGTCGTCATCGTGGTAGGAACCCGACAGGCTGACCCGGAAGCGCTCGGTCGCGTCCAAAACGATTCTGCCGCCGACATCCTTGGCGCGGTAGTCGTTGTTGTCGCGGTAGCCGTCGGTGTCTTCGAGGCTCCCGTAGATCGAAAGGGCCGCCTTGCCGAGCCCCCCGCCGGCATGGGCGTCCAGCCGGTAGCGGTCGTAGCTGCCCAGGGTGACCCCGCCGCCGGCATTTGGCGTTCGGGAGGGGGTCTTGGTGATGATGTTGATCACGCCGGCCGCAGCGTTGTCCCCGTAGAGCACCGAGCCCGGGCCGCGCAGGACCTCGATCCGTTCGATCTGCTCGATCGGGATCTGGGCCCAGTCGGTTCCGCTCAAGTCGATTTCGTTCACGCGCCGGCCGTCGACCAGGACCAGGGTGTTCGCGGCGGCGGTCTCGCCGAACCCGCGCAGGTCCACCTGGGCCGTCTTGCCGTTGCCAAGGAGATCACGCACGACCACCCCTTCTTCCCGGCGCAGGAGATCCGCGGCCGTCTTGGCATTCGTGCTGCGGATATCGTCGGCGGTGATCACGGTAATGTTCGCTGGAATCCTCCGGATCTCCTCGGCGCTGCGCGTGCCGGTCACGACCACCTCCGGGAGCTGCGCCGGAGAGCGGTCATCTGAAGCAGTGGACTGGGCCGGGACATTCCACGGGAAGATCAGCATCGCCAACAACGCAGCCGCCAGCCAGATCCGTTTCATCGTCGAACTCCTCCTCTGAATTTAGATTGTTGGACCCTCGCGGGTTCGCCTACGCAGGCAAAATGGATTTCATTGCCGCGGAAACGGCTTTCCTGTCACGCCCGTATCGCGGCTGGAATCCGCTCCCACAAAAAATTGGCCGCCGGTCGAATACGGCGGCCGCTTGCCCCGCTGTTTACGATTCACGGAATTTCTCCGGCACCAACGTTACCCGCGGCAGACGGCCGAAGGGGCTCTCATCCACTCTCAGCCGGCAGCCGTAGGCGGCCTCCAGATGGGGGCCGGTCAGGACCTCCGCCGGCGGTCCCTGGTGGGCGATTT
>JBFYWX010000171.1:0-2698 GCA_041310825.1 Desulfobacteraceae bacterium
GCCTCAAACATGACCAACTGCCAGACCCGGTGGCCGAGCTCATATCGCCGGCGGCGATGCATCGCCAGCAGTTCCAAAGCGGCATCTTTCCGGATGATGCGACGGTTTTCAAAAGACCGTGAGCGAAAAAGTCTTTCGACCCAGTTGCCCAACTCCCCGTGCAGCCAATCCCCGATGGGGACCGTGAACCCCTGCTTGCGCGGCTTTAATATCTCAGGCGGCAAATAACGAGCCGCCAACTTGCGCAGCAGGTACTTGCCGCGCCCCCCCGGAAACGCATGTCGAAAGGCAGGCGCAGCACCCATTCGATCAAACAGTGATCCAACAACGGCACCCGGACCTCGAGCGAGTTCGCCATGCTCATCCGATCCACTTTGAAAAGGACATCCTCCGGCAGGTAGCGGCGGAGGTCTGCATGGGTGAACCTGTCGCGGATGTCTGCGACCGGGGCTTGGTCAAGCAGCACTTGGGTCGAATCGTGAATGGAGCCTCGGAGCCGGTTCAAGAACTCAGGATGGTAGAGCCAGGACCGCAGCGCGGAAGAGACGCAGACCCGGCGTTGGTAACGCTCATCGGCGGAATGGGTCAGGTCGTAAGCCAGCCGCTGCACCAGGCCGCACACGCCGCGCCGATAGGCCCAGTGCCAGCCGGCGGGCTGCCAGGAGCCCGGGGAAGCGACAACGCCCGCCGCGTCCATTCATACCCGGCGAAAGGCTCGTCGCCTCCATCTCCGGAGAGCACCACCTTCATGTGCCGACGCGCCGTCTGCGACACCAGATGGGTGGGCAGAACGGAATTGTCGAACAGCGGCTGCTCCAGGTGTTTCACCAGCCTCGGCAACTCCGCGACGATGTCCGCAGTGGCCACCGCCTCATGGTGATCCGACCCGATATGGGCGGCCACCAAGCGTGCGGTGCGTCGTTCATCGCCCCCGCCGTCGAACCCGATGGTGAAGGTGCGCAGCGGTTTCGCCATATGCCTCTGGGCGACAGCGCATACCAGACTCGAATCGATGCCGCCGGATAGAAAGGCACCCACCGGCACGTCTGCCACCAGATGGCTTTTAACGGCGTCGTTCAGGCGCTGATCCAGCTGGTCGAGGAGTTCATCCTCGCATCCGCCCAAACCGTTTCGGCTGAAGTCCGGAATCCAGTAGCGCTGGATCGCAAGCCTCCCCTCTCCGTATTCCAGCCAGCACCCGGGCGATAGGGCCTGGATGCCCTCAAAAATCGTATGGGGTCCCGGCACGTATCCCAGTTCGAAATAGGCCCCGGCTGCCGTCGGATTCATCTCGCGGCGGATCCCGGGGTGGGCCAGCAGCGCCTTGATCTCCGAGCCGAAGACAATCCCCGGGTTCAGATGCGCGTAATAAAGCGGTTTGATTCCCAGGCGGTCCCGGACAAGGAACAGTTTGCGATGGGCCATATCATAGAGGGCGAACGCAAACATCCCGCGAAGTCTTTCGAGAACGCTTCGGCCCCAACGCCGATACCCCATCAGAAGCACTTCTGTATCGGATCGGGACCGAAAGGTTTCCCGCTCTTGCTGCAATTCGTCCCGCAGCTCCTGGTAATTGTAAATTTCACCGTTAAATGCCAGAACACAGCTCCCATCGGGCGCCACCATCGGCTGGCTGCCGGCCGATGAGAGATCCAGGATGGAGAGCCGGGTGTGGGCAAGGCCGACCCCCTCGCCGGCCCACACGCCTTTTCCGTCCGGGCCGCGATGGGCGAGCCGCCGGGTCATTTCCTCCAGAACCTGCATCGACCCGCTGCCGGCGTATCCGCCTATCCCGCACATGCGACCCCCATGGAAAATTGACCTATTGCCCGCGAGGGCATGGCACCAGCTCGCGATAAAGCGCCAAAACGCTGCAAGCCGCGCGCTCCCACGACAGCTCCCGGGCTCGGATCTGGCCCAAATCAATCAGCTGGCGGCGCCGGTGTTCGTCGTCGATAAGGTTCCGGATGGCATCGGCGATGGCCTCAACCGATTCCGGATCGACCAGCACCGCCGCCTTTCCGACCACTTCGGGCAAGGCGGTCCGATCGGAAGTCACCAAGGCTGCCCCGGCGGCCAGCGCTTCGACGACCGGCAGCCCGAAGCCCTCCGCCAGGCTGGGATAGAGAGCGAGCACCGCCCCCTGCAGCACCAAAGGCAAATCTTCTTCCGGCACCGTACCGATCAACTTCAACCCGCGCGTGTCGTCTTGAAGCAGCCGGCGAATGGGTTCTCGGGGGCCTACGATCGCCAGCGGCACATGGGGTGCGGCGAGCCGAGCCGCTGCCACCGTGCGGGTGAGGTTTTTGCGCGGCTCAGGGGTCCCGACCAGAAAGACCATGTAGGGTCGCGTCAAACCATATCGCGTCCGCACGCCTGACAGTTTCGAGGAGTCCTCCGATGCGAAAAAGTGCGCTTCCACCCCTTCGTGAATGACTCGGATCCGATCTTCCGGGACCCGCATCAATTCAATCAGATCTCGGCGGGTGCACTCCGAAGTGGCAATGACCGCATCCGCGCGATGGAGTGCATTGGCGAGCTCCACCCGGTGCCCGCGCTCATTTAGACGCCGGTCCGAGTAACAGTTTAGCCCCTATTGAAGTCTCGATTATCAAGGCATCAGCTTGAGTTGTTGTAAAGTGCGGCCTGCGCAGTTGGCGTGTCTGCGGTCAGTAGAGTTTGCAGGAACTGTCTGGGG
>JBFYWX010000172.1:0-13377 GCA_041310825.1 Desulfobacteraceae bacterium
ACCCGGTGATCCGCGGCCCCTCGAACGCGGCCTTCGAGTTTTCGGTGGAGGTGGAGAGCCGGCTCGACAAGGAGGCGATCTTCGATCTCTTCGCCCAGGGCCCCGCGGGGTGGGAGATCAACTTCAAGCCGGCCTACGAGACAAAGTACATCTCGAGCATCCGGATGAAGGCCAACCAGAGCCAGAGCATTGCGGTGGAGGTCAAGCCGGGGCCCGGGGCCGCCGCCGGCGAGTTCCCGATCGCGGTCCGCGTCGCAGCCGGCGAGGCCAAGGGCGAGGCCGCCCTGACGGTCATGCTGACCGGCACCTACGAGATCGAGGTCGGCACCCCCTCCGGGCTGCTCTCCCTGGAGGCAACCCAAGGCAGGCCGGCCAACGTCTCCTTCTACGTCAAGAACTCCGGCACGGCGCCCAACGCCAACATCCGCTTCATGAGCTTCAAGCCTGAAAACTGGAAGGTCGAGTTCAGCCCGGAGCGCATCGACCTGATCGAGCCCGGCACCCTCAAGCAGGTCGAGATGATCGTCACCCCCGCGGAGGAGGCTCTGGTCGGGGACTACTCGGTGGCGGTGCGGGTCGAGGGGGAAAAAGCTAGCAAGACCCTCGAATTCCGGGTCAGCGTCAAGGCCTCCTCGGCCTGGGGTTGGATCGGGATCGGCATCATCATCGCCGTCATCGCCGGCCTGCTCGGGCTCTTCCGCGCGTTCGGAAGGCGTTGACCATGAGCGGATCCGCCGTCATCGAAACCGAGGAGTTGACCAAGGTCTACGGGGATCAGACCGCGGTCGACCGGCTGAGCCTGACGATCGCCGCCGGGGAGATTTTCGGCTTCCTGGGGCCCAACGGTGCGGGCAAGACCACGACTCTCCTCATGCTCCTGGGGCTGACGGAGCCGACCGGCGGCCGGGTCCGCGTGCTGGGGTTCGACCCCGCCCGCGACCCCATCCGGGTCAAGTCCCGGGTCGGCTACCTCCAGGAGAACATGGGCTTCTACGCGGACCTCAACGCCCGGCAGATGCTCGGATTCGTGGCCGAGTTGAACGGGATCGCCCGCCGGCCGGCCGCGGAGCGCATCGACGCCGCGCTCGAGGCCGTGGGACTCGCCGATGCGGCGGGCAAGACGATCGCCGCCTTCTCGCGCGGCATGCGCCAGCGCCTGGGCATTGCCGAGCTCCTGATCAAGGAGGCCCAGGTGGCCTTTCTGGACGAGCCGACACTGGGGCTCGACCCGGACGGCACGCTGCGGATCATGGAACTGATCCAGGGGCTCGCCCGCGACCGGGGCATGACCATCGTCCTCTCGAGCCACCAGTTGAACCTGGTGCAGAAAATTTGCCACCGCGTGGGCATCATGATCAAGGGGCGCATGGTGGCCCAGGGTCCCATGGAGCAGCTCGCACGCGAGAAATTCGGACTGGGATCGGAGGAGTACACCCTGGAGGAGATCTACATGAAGTACTTCCTGGAGGCCTGAAACGTGGCAGCGCTCACCGCCATCTGGAAAAAGGAGCTGGCCGATCACTTCACGAGCTACCGCTTCGTGATCCTCTTCGCCCTGATCGCCATGGTCAGCCTGATCAGCGCCTACATGGTCGGGGTGCAGATCCGCGCGGCCCAGGGCCAGCTCAAGCCGACCTTCGTCTTCCTGATGCTCTTCACCGAGCCGGGGGCGATGTTTTCGCTGGTCCAGTTCGTGGCCTTCTTCGGCCCCCTGGTCGGCCTCATCCTGGGCTTCGACTCCATCAACCGCGAACGCAACGAGGGGACGCTGAGCAAACTCCTGGCCCAGCCGATCTACCGCGATGTGGTCATCAACGCCAAGTTTCTGGCCGGGCTGACCTTGATCGCGGTCATGATGGCCTCGATCCTGCTGGTCATCACCGGTCTCGGGCTGACGTTGATCGGCATCGTGCCCGGGGCGGAGGAGATCGGGCGGATGCTGGTCTACCTGATCATCAGCGTCGTCTACATCGCCTTCTGGCTGGGGGTCGCGATCCTCTTTTCGATCCTCTTCCGCAGCACGGCCACCTCGGCTCTGGCTGCGCTCGCGGTGTGGATCTTCTTCTCGTTTTTCGTGACCCTCGGTGTCGGCATCCTGGCGAACGCCCTGGCCGGAAGCCCCTCGCACGACCCGCTGGCCGCGCAGCGCAAAGCAGATATCCTGCGTGCCGCCGTTCTGGTGTCGCCCATGGAGCTTTACTCCGACGCCACGGCCACCATCATCGACCCCATGCGCAAATCGGCCCGCTCGACCCTGATGATCGGCCCGATGGCGGCCATCTCCATGAGCCGCTTCTCCGGCCCCTTGCCCCTGGGGCAGAGTCTGCTCATCGTCATGCCCTTTATCATCGCCCTCATCGCCCTTACGGCCATCTGTTTCGCCGTCTCTTACACCGTCTTCATGCGCCAGGAGATCCGCTCCCTGTAAAACGCAGAGAGGGCGGCTGTCGCCGCCCTCTCTGCGTTTTAATGAAAATTCACCGGCGGCCCCTGCGGGCCGCCGGTGAATTTTAGTTTAGTACATGTCGTCGTCCATTGGCGGGGCGCCGGCTCCGCCTTTTTTCTTCTTCTCGGGCTTCTCGGTGATCATGGCCTCGGTGGTGAGCATCAGGGCGGCCACCGACGCGGCGTTCTGAACGGCGAAGCGCACGACTTTGGTGGGATCGATGACGCCGGCCTTCATCAGGTCCTCGTAGACCCCGCTCTCGGCATTGAACCCGTAGGCATCCTTGCCCTCGAGCACGGCGTTCACCACCACCGAGCCCTCGAGACCCGCGTTGCCGGCGATGTTGCGCAGCGGCTCCTTGAGCGCCCGTTTCAGGATCGCAATACCGACCTTCTCCTCCCCGGCGGCCTTCACATTGTCAAGGGCCCCCAGGCAGCGCAGCAGGGCGACCCCGCCGCCCGGCACGATCCCCTCTTCCACCGCGGCGCGCGTGGCGTTCAGGGCGTCCTCCACCCGAGCCTTTTTCTCCTTCATCTCGGTCTCGGTGGCGGCCCCGATGTGCAGCACCGCCACCCCGCCGACCAGCTTGGCCAGGCGCTCCTGGAGCTTCTCGCGGTCGTAGTCGGAGGTGGTCTCCTCGATCTGGGCGCGGATCTGGCTGATGCGCCCCTCGATATCGGCCTTCTTACCGGCGCCGTCGATCAGAGTGGTGTTGTCCTTGTCGATGCTCACGTGCTTGCAGCGGCCGAGATCGTTCAGGGTCACGTTCTCCAGCTTCAGCCCGAGCTCCTCGGCGATCACCTGCCCGCCGGTCAGAATGGCGATGTCCTCGAGCATGGCCTTGCGCCGGTCGCCGAAACCGGGGGCCTTGACGGCGGCCGCCTTCAGGGTCCCGCGCAGTTTGTTCACGATCAAGGTCGCAAGGGCCTCGCCCTCGATGTCCTCGGCGATGATCAGGAGCGATTTTCCGCTCTGGGCCACGGACTCCAGGATCGGGACCATGTCCTTCATCGCGCTGATCTTCTTCTCGTGGATCAGGATGTAGGGCGACTCGAGGGTCGCTTCCATCTTTTCCGGGTCGGTCACGAAGTAGGGGGAGACGTACCCGCGGTCGAACTGCATGCCCTCCACGACCTCGAGCGTCGTCTCCGTGCTCTTCGCCTCTTCGACCGTGATCACTCCCTCCTTGCCGACCTTGTCCATGGCCTCGGAGATGAGCTTACCGATCATCTCGTCGTTGTTGGCGGAGATGCTGCCGACCTGCACGATCTCGCTCTTGCCCTTGACCGGCTTGGACATTTTCTTCAGCTCGGCCACCACGGCCGCAACCCCCTTTTCGATGCCTCGTTTCAGCGCCATGGGACTGGTGCCGGCCGCGACCAGCTTCTGCCCCTCGGCGTAGATCGACTGAGCCAACACGGTGGCCGTGGTCGTACCGTCCCCGGCGGTGTCGCTGGTCTTGCTCGCGACCTCCTTCACCATCTGAGCCCCCATGTTTTCGAACTTGTCCTCGAGTTGCATCTCCTTGGCCACGGTCACACCGTCCTTGGTGACGTTGGGTGAACCGAAGGACTTTTCCAGGACGACGTTGCGCCCCTTGGGGCCGAGAGTGACCTTGACGGCATCCGCCAGGACGTTCACCCCCTTGAGAAGCTTCTCCCTGGCTTGCGCTCCATAACAAATCATTTTAGCTGGCATGGTTCTTCCTCCCTTGGTGTTATTCCATAATTCCGAGAATATCGTCTTCGCGCATGAAGATGTGCTCGACCCCGTCCATTTTGATCTCCGAACCCGCATACTTGGCGAAAAGGATCCGGTCGCCCTTTTTCACCTCCATCGCGATGCGTTTGCCGTCCTCGCCCATCTTACCCGGGCCGACCGCCACCACCTTGCCCTCCTGGGGCTTCTCCTTGGCGGTGTCCGGAATGATGATCCCCCCGGCGGTCTTCTTCTCTTCCTCAACCCTGACTACCAAAATCCTGTCGTTCATCGGCCTGATTTTCATGACGCCTGACCTCCTTCGTGATGTGGGATGTGGGATGTGGATCGCCGGCGCCCCCCCGCGGCCCGCGCGCCGTTCGGCGCAAAGGCCTGCCGGGTGACTCCGGCGGAAAGGGGCTTGCAAATGTGATTCAGGGTGCTGACGGTTCGAAACGATACTGATCGATTCATGGCGTGGAATGAACGGGCGACCCGGTATTGCGCGTAAATATTTAAATTCAAAGTGTTATTGGCAATTTCATGATTTTGTCGGAGACAACAGTAATCACCGCGAACGGGTTGTCAATAGCAGGCCACGGCGCCCGGTGCCACTTTATCCGAGAATTCGTGCGGATTTTGTTGGAGCCGCGGGGGATGCGCGCGAGGAAGAAGGCCGGCTTGAGTGCGGGCTAAACGACTCCTTGGTCGAGCATGGCATCCACCACCCGGACGAAGCCCGCGATGTTGGCGCCGTTCAGATAGTTGCCGGGGGTGCCGTAGGCCTCGGCGGTGTCGAGGCAGCGCTTGTGGATCTCCTTCATGATGATCCGCAGCCGCTCGTCCACTTCCGGCCCGAGCCAGCTCAGGCGCATGCTGTTTTGCACCATCTCGAGCCCGCTTACCGCCACCCCACCGGCGTTGGCGGCCTTGCCCGGCGCAAAGAGGATGTTCTTGGCGAGGAAGATATCGATCGCCTCGGAGGTGCAGGGCATGTTGGCCCCTTCACAGACAAGCTTGATGTTGTTGTTGATGAGGCTGTAGGCATCCTGTTCGCCGATCTCGTTCTGGGTGGCGCAGGGGAAGGCGCAGTCGGCCCGATGGCTCCAGAGCGGGTTGACCTCTGCGGCGGGGTCAACGGCCGTGTAGGTCGTCCCCGGAAAACGCTCAGCCGCCTCGCGGATGCGCCCGCGGCGGATATTTTTCAACACCTTCACGAACTCGAGCTTTTCGGCATCGATCCCCTCGGGATCGTAAATGTGGCCGGAAGAGTCCGAAAGCGTGACCACCTTGGCGCCGAGATCAATCAGCTTCTCGGCGGTGTGCTGGGCGACGTTGCCCGAGCCGGAAACCAGGCAGACCTGGTCCTCGAGCGCCATCCCGCGGGTCGCCAGCATCTCCTGAGCGAAGTAGACGCACCCGTAGCCGGCCGCCTCGGGGCGGAACAGGCTCCCTCCCCAGTGCAGGCCTTTGCCGGTCAGGGCACCCGTGAACTGGTTGGTGAGCTTCTTGAAGGCCCCGAAAAGAAACCCGATCTCGCGGGCCCCCACCCCAATGTCCCCGCCGGGGATATCGGTGCGGGCACCGATGTGCCGGTAAAGCTCGCGCACGAAGCTCTGGCAGAAGCGCATGACCTCGTCGTCCGACCGGCCCTTGGGCTCGAAATCGGTCCCGCCCGCACCGCCACCGAGCGGCAGGGTGGTGAGAGCGTTTTTAAAGACCTGCTCGAAGGCCAGAAACTTGAGGATTCCCTGGTTGACCGAGGGGTGGAACCGAAGGCCGCCCTTGTAAGGCCCGATGGCGCTGTTCATTTCAATGAGGTACCCACGGTGGGTGCAGGCCTTACCCTGGTCGTCCACCCAGGGCACCCGGAAGGTGATGATCCGCTCCGGTTCGGTGATGCGCTCGAGAATCGAGGCCGCCGCGTACTGGGGGTGGCGCTTCAGCACCGGCCCGATGCTGTCGACCACCTCGCGCACGGCCTGGTGGAACTCCCGCTCCCAGGGGTCGCGGGAGACGATCAACTTCAGAATATCCGACATGGGCTCCTCCGACACGCTAGTGGTGCGATGCGGCTGGGCTGCGGCCGCCGGGCTGCACCATAGGCGGATTTGCGAGTAAATGTCAATTGGTTCAGGAGATCCGCAGCGAGGTCTGCACCCGGACGGCAGGGCCGGGGGGCACTGGCGCGGGGTGCCTGCGAAGAGGCTCAAGTTTTCCTGCGATCGGCCGATGCTATAAGGCATGGCGACACTTGGAACCGTTGTGAACGATCAAATGGAAAAGGGGGCAATGAACGCACAAGACCAGCGCAAGCACGCTCGGGTTGAAACGTGCAACCTGATCTCCTACACCTGCCTGGACGAAGCAGGGCTTGCCCTAAAGCAGGGGATGGGGCGCGCGCTCGATATCAGTCAGAACGGGCTGCTGCTGGAGTGCGGGGCTCCGATCGAGTCCAACACTGTTTCGCTTCTGTCGGCCGACGCCGACGACCGGCTGATTGAAATCCGCGGAGAGGTGGTCCACTCCCGGCGCATTGAGAACGGGAGCTACCGGGTAGGGATCCAGTTCGCAAGCAGCAACAACGAGGAGAACATCCGCTTCGCCACGAACCTGATCAAAAGCTTCCATTACCGACGCTGAAAACCGTCACAACGACCCAACTTCCATAATCCCTACCGGAAAATGACCAAGGCGGCTAACCGCCCAGCTTCAGGTGCCGACTTACGCGCGCAGAGCTACTCACCTTTAAAAAAACTTTAGGGACGCTCATGTTGAATTTGCTTTACTCAGCTGTGGCGATTTGGTAGGTTTGAAAGCATGCTCAGACGTGCCAGAATCGACGCGCCCGGGGTGCTCCACCACGTCATCGGGCGCGGGATCGAGCAGCGCGACATTTTCATCGACGATATCGACCGCCGTAATTTCCTTGACCGGCTCGAGCTGTTGGCGATGGCCGATGCCTTTCGGGTGGCCGCGTGGTCCCTTTTGCGCAACCACTTCCACCTGCTCATCACGACCGGGGATCTTCCGCTCTCCGTAAGCATGCACCGGCTGCTCACCGGCTATGTCGTCGCCTTCAACAAGCGCCACCGCCGCCACGGGTACCTGTTTCAAAACCGCTTCAAATCCATCGTGTGCCAGCAAGAGCCCTATTTCAGGGAGCTGGTGCGCTACATCCACCTGAACCCGCTGCGCGCGGGCGACGTCGCGGACCTCTACGCCCTGGAGCACCACCCCTTTGCGGGCCACGGGGCCATCCTCGGGCGAACCGAACGCCCCTGGCAGGATGTGAACCAGGTGCTCCGCTGCTTCGGCCCGCAATCGCCGCAGGATGGCTACCGGGAGTTTGTCGCGGCCGGGGTCGGGATGGGGCGCCGTCCGGAGTTGGTGGGCGGAGGGCTGGTGCGCAGCGCGGGGGGCTGGTCGGCGGTCAAGGCGTTGCGACGCCGCGGTGTAAAAATCGAACACGACGAACGCATTTTGGGGGACCCGCAATTTGTAGCGGAGACGGTGCAGCGCGCGGATCAGAGGCTACGCAAGAGCCTGCGGCTGGGAGTGGCGCGGCCGGAGATCGAGGGGGTGTGCCGGAGAGTCTGCGAAAAATACGGGGTCTCCTTCGCCGAGCTTTGCTCCGGCAGCCGCCGCCAGCCCGTGGCGGCGGCCCGCGCCGTCCTGTCCTGGGTGGCCGTGAGGGAGTTGGGCTACTCGGGGGCCGAGGTGGCCCGCTTTTTGGGCGTTACCAACTCCTGCGTGACCCGGACCGTGGCCTCGACCCGGGCCGAGAATCTCGGGGACGTGATGGGTCTGGTACCGGCGGGCCCGGCAGGGCTTTCTTGATTTAAGAGGATGACCCCATGATTCAGTTTCACTGCAGGCCGGCGCCAGTCCAGCAGGTCAGACTCCCGACCGGGCCGGCCCGCTCCCGCCAGGCACGACCAAACGGCTCGCTCAGCCTCCGCGGCGGCCTGAAGCGTCTGGCGGCGCTGCAGGCCGCCTTTCTCCTCGCCTGGGCCATCCTGGTGGTGCGCGCCGAATGGCCGGCAGATCCGCTACCGCCGTCTTTGTCCGCGCCGGAGGAGCGAGCGCTCGGCTTGCCGAAGGTGCAGGCGCTTCTCGACGGGGTCCCGCTCCTCAACCTCCAGACGGAAGCGATCGATCTGCACAGGGGTGGCGAGTCCTACACCGTCCGGACCACGCTCGACCCGCAGCTCCAGAGCCTTCTCGTGCAGCGGCTGGACTATAAGAACTCACTTTATGTCGGAATCGTCGTGATGGATTCGCGCGACGGGCGGGTGCTGGCCATGGCGGGGCACGACCGCACGAATCCTACGGGCAACCCCTGCATCGAGAGCCGGTTTCCCGCGGCCAGCGTGTTCAAGATCATCACGGCCGCCGCCGCCGTGGAGACCTGCGATTTAGAGCCGGACTCCATTTTGAATTACAGCGGCGGCAAGTACACCCTCTATAAATCCCAACTCAAAGCCAAAACGCCCAAGAACGCCAACCGCACCACCCTCAAGGAGTCCTTCGCGCAGTCCAATAACCCCGTCTTCGGCCGGCTCGGAGCGCACCACCTGGGCCGTGAGGTGATCGCCTCCTACGCCGAGGCCTTCGGTTTCAACCGCGAGATTGACTTCGAGCTGGCGACCCGCCCCAGCCGCATCAAACTGCCGGAAGAGGCCTACGGTCTGGCCGAAATCGCAAGCGGCTTCAACCGCACAACGCTGATCTCGCCGCTGCACGGCGCCCTGATGGCGGCGGCGATCGTCAACGAGGGCCGGCTCATCAGGCCGACCATTGTCGAGGAGATCACGACCGGGGATGGCCGCAGCATCTTCCGCGGCCGGGGAGGCCTGGAGCGGCAAGCCATCGACCCCGCAACTGCAGAGGTGCTCGACGAGCTCATGCAGGCCACCGTGCTCTCGGGGACCGCCAGCCGCGAGTTCCGCAAACACGCCGATCGCAGCCTGTTTTCGAAGCTTGAGATCGGCGGCAAGACCGGCTCTCTCAGCGACGGCACCCCGGACACCCGCTTTGACTGGTTCGTCGGCTTCGCCCGAGAGCACGAGGGGGAGGCCCGGATCGTCTTCGCCGTCGTCGTGGCCCACGAGGAGTTCATCGGCACCCGCGCCGCCGCCTACGCCGCCACGGCGATCAAGGCCTACTTCCGCGGTCATTTCGCCACGGCCGGGGCGGCCGTGGCGCCCTCCTGAACCACCCCCGCGCCCTGCGGGAATCCGTGTCAAAGGCCCTTCTCCGGACTGAAAAATTTGCACTAACGGCCGCTCAGTGCTAAAATGAAATGAATTCAAACGCTTTGCCGCAAACGGCATTGATGGCCCTGAAAGCGCATGAAGCTCAAAGACGCAGATATACAGGACCTGAACGATTTCTTCGAGGAGTCACTCAGCCGGGCGCAAAAAATCGACCGGCGGGAGAAAATCCACTTCCGGAAAAAAATCCGCAATGAGCTCTATTTTCTCATGGGCTGGGATTCGGCGACCCCTTCCGGGGTCATGAATCGCTGGGAAGAGCGCCTTGACGACATCCTGAAGGTCATGCCGGCGGGGTTCAGAGAAGAGCTCAACCGCCGGCTTGTAGACAAGCTGCGCTCCCCGCTCCTCAAAAAAACCAACCCGAGCCCCTTCCCCGCCGTCAGCGGCCAGCACTGATCCACCGCCCATCGTTTAAAGGGCATCATTCACCGTCATTGCCACAGTGATAAGGTGGATCAACTTGTTTCATTTTTATTATTTTTCTGTTCTATCGCATGCCGAACCAGCGCAGAGTACCGATAAACGGTGTGGAGGAATTTACCGTAAGGCATCGTGACAAAGAACCCCAGCACGCACCCCAAGTGGATCGCAAGCAGGCTGCCCATGGCAGCTGTCTCACGAAACGCCAAGAGCAACAGCCCCGTGAGGCTAGTCATGAAGAGCAGGGACGTGAACGCGATGTCCATGCCGAACCCCTCGGTCGAGGATGGAGCGCGATCCATGTGCTTTTTCAGATAGAGCATCCCTCCGGTTCCGGCCATAAGGGCAAGGCCACCCCATGTCCCCAGCACGACCGGCCAGCTCCAAAAGGGGTAGGGCGCCGGGCGGCTTAGGGCGTGGTCATAGAAGAAAGCGATGGTGGTCGAGGCCAGGCAGAGCATGAACCCGTAGAAGACCGCGTGGTGGAAATAGCGGCGCACCATACTGAAACGCTCGTCGGGGTAGTTGCAGCCCTCGCCTCCGCCTTCGAGGTACCGCAATCGAAGCACGTCCCAGATGGCCTGTCGATGGGCTTGGTGGTCGCGCCACTCCAGTGGCTTGCCGCCGGTTTCACGCCACAGGTTCGCTATTCCTTTCCACAAGCTGAACAACACGTAAACCCCCAATGCCGAAAACGGTAATACCATGGCAGAGTAAGGAACCACGCGGTAAAAAGAGCCCGCGCCGGTGTGGGTTCCGAAAAACACATCATGTCCCTTGAAGAGCAGTGCCAGTAACATGACGATGGCGACGCTCAATGCTGTGATGAGGGTCACGAACAATCCGTTATTTTGGAACAGCCCCTTAAACGCCGATGGCCAACTGAATTGCCGGTAGGTTTCGAGTCTCAGTTCACCCAACACTCGGGGCACGTTTAGGTCGAAAGCGTGGGGTGGGGCGTACTGGCAGGTGTAATAGCACCCTCGGCAGTTGTGGCATAGGTGGGCGAAGTATTTCAAGTCCTGCCCGGTGAAGGTTCGACGCAGCTCCATGGCCGGGAAGACGGCGCAAAACCCCTCGCAGTAGCGGCAGGCGTTGCAGATCGTCATCACCCTATTGGCTTCTTTTAAGACGCTCGACGACATGGCGTACCGACTCCTTTCCGGCGATCCGACCAAACACTGTGCCGATCGTCATGCCGAACCCCGCCATGTACCCTTGGCCGAGTATATTGCCTGACATGATCTCGCCGGCGGCGAAGATATTGCCGGCGGCCGTGCCGTCCTTCATGAGGACCTGCGCCCGCCGGTTCACGGTGAGGCTGAGATACGTGAAAGTGATCCCCGGGCGCAAGGGGTAGGCGTAGAACGGGGGCGTGTCTAAAGGGCGCGCCCAGTGGCTCTTGGCCGGTTCGATGCCTTGCGTCGCGCAGCCGTCCAGGGCCGCCGGGTCAAACGCACCGGGTTGGGCGGCGCGATTGAAGGCGTACACGGTATCTTCGAGCCCACCTGGGTCCAACCCCAGTTTGGCTGCCATCCCGCGGATGGTGTCGGCCTCGAAGGGCGGGAATACCGATGGCATGAACAGGTCGATCGACTTGGCGTCGATGATGCAAAAGGCGATTTGGTCCGGTTGTTGAGCCACAAGCCGCCCCCAGATGGCATAACGCTTGGGCCAGAATTCCTCGCCTTCGTCGTAAAATCGTCTGGCATCGCGGTTTACGACGATGCCGAAAGGCACACAATCCAGGCGTGTGACGATGCCCCCGTCGAACTTTGGCGCCCGGGCGTCGATGGCCACGGCATGACCCTGCTGCGGGTCCCCGATCGGCTGGGCCCCATGGTCCAGCATCGCCCGCAGCATGCGGCCTTTGTTGTAGGGAGTGCCCCGGATGATGAAGTTCTCCGCTGCCGGTCCCCAAGATTGTATTAACCAGTCTAAGTTGGCTTGGTAGCCGCCTGAGGCCAACACCACCGCCCGGGCCCGGGCGGTGCGCCGGGTGCCGTGGTGGTCGAACGTAACGGAGGTGAAGAACCCGTCCCGGAGCTCGAGATCCTCGGCTGTGGCATCATACAGGATGGAAATCCCCAAGCGCTCTGCGGTGGCGTAATAGGCGTTCATGAGCGCCTTGCCGCCGCCCAGGAAAAACGCATTGGTTCGTGCCAGGTGGAGCGTTCCACGCATGGCCGGTTGGAAACGGGCTCCGTGCTGCTCCATCCACAGGCCGAGGTTGTTGGATTCGCGGATGGTGTGCTGGGCGAGTTCTTCGTTTGTCTGGCCTCGAGTTACTAGCAGCAGGTCCTTCCAGAACTCGTCCTCCAGGTAAGGGCCCGTCAAGTGAGTGTTGGCGGCTTCATGGAGGTACCGCAGATTGCGCGTGTGGCGGCTGTTGCCGCCCCTGAATTCCCTGGGTGAGCTTTCGAGCAGGAGCACCGTTGCTCCCGCTTCGCGGGCCGTCATCGCGGCGCAAAGAGCTGCATTACCACCCCCGACAACAACAATGTCAAATAGTCTCGAAGAATCGATTGGGGAGAAGGTGTCTTTTGACATTGGGCTTCACTTTAAATTTTGAGAGGTGAGTTCAATGTTGCATCGAGGATCGACACTATTAAAACTGCGTTTTTGGGTATGCCAAAGCTTCATCATAAAAAAATTTTCATGAGAAAAATTCTTTATTCTGTTGTTTGTGAATAACTCAAAGTACCCTGGAAATTACCCCAAAAAAAGTAACAAGTCGGGAGATGGCCACCTCACGCGAGGACGTCAAATTCCTCGCGGACCGTCTACCATGGCCAAGATCCGGTCGCGGTGATTCGGGTTCAGCGAGAGGATACCTCGCGCCTCATCGGGGGTGGCGATCTCGCGGCCGATCTCCCGGGCGATGCGCACGATTTTTTCTACCAGCAAGGGATTGGACGCCGGTGAGCCGTCCGGCAGCACAAGGTTGTCCTCCAGCCCCACCCGAACGTGGCCTCCCATGGCGATCGCAGCGGCGGAAAGAGGGATTTCCGTCTTCCCGATGCCGGCCACACACCAGGTCGAACCGGCGGGGATGCTCTCGGAGAGAAACTGAAGGTTCTTGACCGTGCCGGGCATCGACCCGGGGGCGCCCAATACAAAATCGAAATGAAGCGGGGACGTTAGGTAGCCCTTTTTCTGCAGATACAGGGCGTTGGCGATCATGCCGGTCTCAAACACTTCGATCTCTGGCTTCACCCCCGTCTCCTGGTATACTTTGGCCAGAAAGTCGATGAACGGCGGCGAATTCTCGTAGACGATGCCCGGCAGGTTGTTGGACCCGGTGGTGAAGGAGCCCATCTCAGGCAGGAGCCGAATGGGCTTGGCCCGGGCCTCCCAGTCCTTTCCGGCGCGGGCGCCGGTGGACAGCTGAAGAATGACCTCCGGCGCCGCCGCCTTGACGGCGCGGGCATTGGCCTTGTAGACCTCGATGTCCAGGGTCGGCTTCTGCCCCGCGTCCCGCGCGTGTACGTGAAACAGGCAGGCACCCGCGTCGCGGCAGCGCCTCACGTCTGC
>JBFYWX010000178.1:0-14277 GCA_041310825.1 Desulfobacteraceae bacterium
TGGGCGCCGACCAGGCCGAAGAGGTTCTGGACCCGCCCGCCGGAGCCGGCGCTGTGGATGGAGGGGTCCGCCGGGCTGTAGGAGAGCAGGCTGATCAGTGAGAAGATCACGAAAAAGAAAAGGGAGATGGCGATGATTTCTCGGCGCATGAGGTTTCAATCGTCCGGCGTTTGGGTCACACTTCCATGACAAACGGCAAAATAACGGGCCTGCGCCCGATCGTAAAAAAGAAGTACTGCCGCAGCGCGGTCTGGAGCCGCGTGCGGATCCGATCGATCCGATGGGGCGTCTCGGGCGGCAGCTCCTCCACCACCTCCAGCACGACACAGTGGGCGTCCTGGAGTAGGTGGCCGGTTTCGGTTTCGAAGACAAAGCCGCGCGAGACGATCTCTGGCCCGTAGACGATGATCCCGGTGGCCTCGTCGAAGGCGAGCGTCACCGCCACGAAGCCCTCCTCGGAGAGCATGCGCCGTTCCTTCAACACCGCACGGCCCACATCCCCCACGCCCTTGCCGTCGATCAACACCCGCCCCGTACCGACGCTGCCGTGCAGGCGGGCCGACCCGTTCTCGAATTCGATCACCTGGCCGTTCTCGGCGAGCAGGACATTCTCCCGATCGATCCCGGTCTCCCGCGCGAGGCGGCCGTGCAGGACCAGGTGGCGGTATTCGCCGTGAACGGGAATGAAATAGCGCGGGTGGGTCAGGTTGATCATCAGCCGCAGCTCGTCGCGAAAGGCGTGGCCGGAGGCGTGGACATCGGAGATCTTCTCATAGACGACCTCGGCCCCCCGGCGGTAGAGGTTGTCGATGATGCGCGTAATCGCCCGCTCGTTGCCGGGGATGAATTTCGAGGAGAGGATAACCGTGTCCCCTTTTTTGATCTTGATCTGCTTGTGCGTCCCGGAGGCCATCCGCGCCAGGGCCGACATCGGTTCCCCCTGGCTGCCGGTCGTGATGATCAGCACCTGGTGGTCGGGGAGATCCTGGACCAGTTCGATGCTGACCTCGCTGCCGGCAGGGATCCGCAGATAGCCGAGGCGCTTGGCGATCTCGACGCTGGCCTCGATGCTGCGGCCGCTGATGACCGCCTTGCGCCCCATCCCGCAGCCGATGTCCACCATCATCTGGATCCGATCGATGTTGGACGCAAACAGCGCCACGATGATGCGGCCGGGGCTTTTCGTCGCGATGCGCGCGAGGGTCTCGCCGATCTGTGCGTCCGGCAGGGTGGTCCCGTCGCGCTCGATGTTGGTCGAGTCGGACATCAGCGCCATGACGCCCTGCTCGCCGCAGCGGGCGAACGCGTTCAAGTCGGTGCTCATCGCCCCGGTGGCGCCGGGGCTGATCTTAAAATCCCCGGTGTGGACCAGGAGGCCCTCCGGGGTGTGGATGGCAAGTCCCACCCCGTCCACCACGCTGTGGCCCACGCGGATGAAATCGATCCGGAAGGGGTCGAGCGCCAGCGGCTGCCCGGGCGCGATGAGGTGCAGCCCAGCCGGGACGGGAATCTCGAACTCCGCGAGCTTCTGGCGTACCAGGCCCAACGTGAAGGCCGTGCCGAACACCGGCACGTGGACATCCTTCAGCAGAAACGGCAGGGCGCCGATGTGGTCCTCGTGGGCATGGGTCAGCACGATCCCCTTCAGCCGGTGTCTGTTCAACCGGACGAAGGACATGTCGGGGATCACGAAATCGACCCCCAGCATGTGGTCCTCGGGGAACATCAGCCCGGCATCGATGACCAGCATCGCCTCGGCCGCCTCGCAGACCATCATGTTCAGCCCGATCTCCCCCAGGCCCCCGAGCGGGATCAACCGCAGCATCACACCTCCCCTGCCGCCGGCCGGGAGCCATCCGAGAGAAGGGCCTGCCGCACCCGCTCCATGAGAACCTCCTTGCTCTCCGGGGTGTAACCCGCGGCGTCGATGGGCTCCCCGATCGCCACACCCACCGCCCTCGGCCGGACGAGCCAGACCCCCTTCGGCATGATGCCATAGGTACCGCGGATTCTCACCGGAACGATCGGCGCGCCGGCGTGGATTGCCATCATGAAACCGCCCTTTTTAAAGGGCCTCAACGCCCCGTCCAGGCTGCGCGTACCCTCCGGAAAAATCATGACCGACACCCCCCGGCGCAGCGCTCCGGCCGCCTCGGATAGGCTCTGCAAGGCCGAGCTCCGGTCGGCACGGTCTATGCTGATGTAGCCGGCGGCACGCATCGCCCGGCCGAACAGGGGAATTTTGAAAAGCTCCGCCTTGGCGAGCCAGCGGAACTGAACCGGCAGATGGCCGAGCAGAACGGGAATATCGAAGTTGCTCTGGTGGTTCGCCATGAACACATAGGCCCGCCCCGGGGCCAGGCGCTCCAGCCCCGCCACGGCGACGCCGACCCCGCTCACCGCCAGGATGGACCGGGCCCAGGCCCGACCCACGCGGTGGCCCATGTGTCCCTGGCGCGAAAATACGGAGACCACCAGCGTCACCACGCCCAGGGAGAGGGTCGCAGCGAAGACCCAGGCATAGATGAGCACCGAACGCATCCGGGTGCACCACGCTCTGAGGGGGCCGGCAGGCGGTGCGGGTGGTGGTGAGGATGGGTGTGACACCCCGATATTTCCTCTTCTCTGCAGATGGGATAGCGGTTAGACTGAGATCTCGAGCGCCGCCAGAATGTCGTCCACCATCCGAATAAGCGCGTTGCGTTGCGCCTCCGTGGCATAGGCGATGCAATCGCAGCGCACCCGCTGCCGCGTCCGGATCAGCAGCTCCAGTGACAGCCGGTCTTCCTGCAGCTCCAGCGCTGCAAAAAACGGCTGACACTCAAGATGAGCGGATTGCGCGGCCGTGAGCTGGCCGGAGGCGAGGGGCACCCAGTAGATAGCGTCCATGGCCGCCGGCCCGAACCGCTGATCGAGACACCCCTTGATTTTTTCATAATCAGGGTAGCGCAGTTGATCAACAACATATTGTTTCATGTATATTGTAAATACCACAACCGGTGGAGGTCCGCAAGCCGGCGGCGGGGCGGTGAGGCGATGCGCCGGGGGTGCGAACGCAGCAGGGGGCCGGGGGACAAACGGCAATACAAGAACGGGGCGCTCTAGGGGGGTTACGAATACAAAACCCCCTGACCGGGTTCACAGGACCGGCCAGGGGGTTGGGTGCCGACTGGGCAATCAGGTTTCTTCGACTTTGATGGCGCCTTCCGAGCAGACCTCGACACAGCTCTCACAACCGAGGCACTCTTCAGCGTTCACCGGAACGGATTTTCCGTCCTGCATTTCGAATACCTCGACCGGGCAAACATCCACGCACTCTTCGCAGCCCGCGCATTTTTCCTCATCGACGGTGGGGTTGAAAGCCATCAGTTCATCTCCTTTCGGTAGGTTATGCATCCATGGCGAGCGATCGCCATTGCGTTCCGGATCAACTTACGGATGAGTGCATATACCAATTAAAAAGACGAGTCAAGCTTTGTTGCATTTTTTTAGGGCAGGACTAAATATAATTTATTTATAAATTAATTCAGATAGATATCTTGCTCTACCCAGAGGCGGTCGACGCCAGGACAAGCAGGGTGTGCCCTCCCGGGGAGGTGCCCGGAGCAGCCCCATCCGCCCCCTGCTCGATGCCGGCGAGCCGGCCGAGGAAGCGCCGCGGGCTCTGCCCGGGAAAAATGACGACGGTGGGCCCGCCCCGGACCGGTTCGAGGCGCTGGCCGCCGTCCGCCGGAGGAAGCGTCGCGAGGCGGTCCGCGGGGGCCTCCGCCCACTGCGCGAGTACCGGGATGAGTCCCCTTGCCTGCCCCCGCACGGCGGCGGGCGCTACGCACCGCGCCTCGGTCGATTCCTGCAGCAGGTGCTCCACGACCGCGGCGCTGGTGGTCACCAGAACAGGCCTGGAGCACTCCCGCTCCCGAAACAAACGGGCCCAGGCGGAAAGGCGGTCGGCCAGTCGATACGCTTCACGCGCTGAGACGCGCAGGCCGTCCGCCGGCGAAGCGCCCGGGCCGGGACGACCCATCAATTCCTCCATCAGCCGGACGTTCAGGGCGTCATGACGCAAAAGTTCCCGGGAGACCTCGTCGTCCTGCCGGTCCAGCTCTTGAGCGAGGTGCAGAAACACCCGGGCCGCCTGCAGCCGATCCGCCTCCGAGGGGCCTCTTTCCGGAGGCGGCCGGCGTTTGATCCGGGCGGCCAACTCGAAGGCGGACGGGTCCCCGCCCGCAAGGCGTTCGTGCCAGAAGGCAGCCGACAGTCCGGCCCCGCCGGCGTGCCGATGCCCCCATTCCTGCAGCTGCCGGATCACGGCCTCCGGGGGGGGGTCATCGCCGCACGCGGGCGCCAGCCGCTTCAGGAACCCGCGTTGTTCGAGCTCGCGCATCCCGCGCGGCAGGGGGTCGGCAAACGGGCGCAGCAGCGCGATGGCGTCGAAGAGGTTCTCGAGGGTTCCGGCGGCTTGCGAGCCAAGGTGCGTGAAGGGGAAATAGACCGGAGTCATGCGGATGAGTCCCGGCGGACCGGCCGTCGGTCCTGCACCCGCACGCCGGTCGCGAGCAGCCGTGCCCTCAGCTGATCGGCCAGTTCGAAGTTGCCCTCGCGCCTGGCTTTTTCGCGGGCGGTGATGAGATCGAGGACCTCGTCCGTCGCCTCCGACCTCCGCCGGATGTCGAGGATGCCGAGCACGGCATCGATGTCCTGGAAAGCGGAGAACAGTCGGCCGGCGCCACGCTCATCCATGAGGCCCCGTGCAAGAAACCCGTTGATACGTCGGACCGCCTGAAAGAGAGCCGCGAGGATGGCCGGTGTGTTGAGGTCGTCGTCCATGCCGCGCCGAAGACCCTGGCGCAGATCGTAGATCAACTGGTCGAGATCGGGACATGGCTGCCCGCCGTGAACGTTCATCAACCCCGCCAGACAATCGTTCAGACGACGCCGCGAGCGCCGCGCCTCATCGATACGCTCCCAGGCGAATGCCGCCGGTTTGCGATAGTGGACCGACATCAGCCAGAACCGGAGCTCCCGGGGAGCGATCCCTCTTTCGCGCAGTGCGTGCAGGCCGGGATCCTCGCCGAGAACCCGTTCGGCATGAACCCAGCAGTTGGCGAGCGGCTTGCCGGTCAGTGCCGCCGCAATGGCGTTCTCGTTTTCGTGGTGGGGGAAGAGAAGCTCGCGGCTGCCGATGTGGATATCGAAATTCGCCCCGAGGTACTTCATCGCCATGGCGGTCGTCTGCAGATGCCAGGAGGGACGCATATTGCCCCAGTCGGTCTTCACGAAGGCACCCCGCTTGAGCTCGGAGAGCCGGCAGCGCTTGAAGAGGGCAAAGTCACCCGGGTTGTCTTTCTCGAACCCCTCGAGCTCGACGGAGGCCCCCGGCCGGGTCCGGGCAGGGTCGATGCCGGAAAGCCGGCCATAGGCGTTGAACCGTGAGAGGTTGAAATAGAGCGAGCGCCGCTTTTCGTAGGCGAACCCCTTGGAAGCCAGCCGCCGCGCGAGCGCCACCATGTCCTCGGCGTGCTCCCGCGCCCGCGGGGTGTGCTCGGCCGGCTCGACCCCCAGCCAGGCCATCTCCTCTAAAATCTGGTCGAGGAGGCCCGCGGGTGCCCCGTCGACCGCCGGCCGGCCGGCGTCGGGTTCCAGGTCGCTCAGGTCCACCACCTGGGTCACAGCCCAACCGCGCCAGCGCAGATAGCGCCGGACGAGGTCGGCCACGAGAAACCGCCGGGCCTCGCCGAGACGCATCGGCCGCTGGGTATGCGGCCCGCAGGTGTACATGGAGACCCGCCCGGGCTGCAGGGGCGCAAGCGGTTCGCGGGCCCGGTCGAGGAGGTTGTAGACCTGCAGCTCGAGCTTTTCCTGGTCCGAGAAAAGGGCCGTGCTGAGATAGCGCTCCCCGCCGTCGGGCAGGATGGCGACCACGGTGCCCTCATCCAGATGCGCCGCCTCCCGCAAGGCGACCGCCATGGCCGCACCGCTGCTCATGCCGACCAGCAGCCCCTCCTCCCGCGCCAAGCGCCGGGCCGCCTCATAGGCCTCCTCGTCGTCGACGTTGACCTTACTGTCCAGGCGCTGGCGATCGAAGATCTCCGGGCAGTAGGCTTCCCTGAGGTTTTTCAACCCCTGGATGCGGTGGCCGAGATAGGGCTCGACCCCCACCACGCGGACGGCGGGGTTGTACTCCTTCAGGCGCCGCGAGACCCCCATGAGGGTCCCGGTGGTCCCCATCGTGGCCACGAGCACGGTGACCGCCCCGCCCGTCTGGCGCCAGATCTCCTCGGCCGTGCCGTGGTAGTGCGCTTTCCAGTTGGCCTCGTTGTTGAACTGATCCACGGCCACGTACCGATCGGGGTGCTCGCGCACCCGGCGGTAGACCTCCTCGATCGCCCCGTCGGTGCCGAGATGGCCGGGGGTGAGCAGGATCTGCGCGCCCCGCGCCTGAAGGATCTTGCGGCGCTCCAGGCTCACGGCTTCCGACATGGCGAGCAGCAACCGGTAGCCCTTCACCGCGCACACCATGGCGAGCCCGATCCCGGTGTTGCCGCTGGTCGCCTCGATCACGATCTTCCCCGGCGTCAGCTCCCCGGAGCGCTCCGCCGCCTCGATCATGGCGCAGGCCGCCCGGTCCTTGATGGATCCGCCCGGGTTGAGGTACTCGAGCTTGGCCAGCACCCGGACCCGGGGGGTCGGGTTCATACGCCGGATTTCGACCAGCGGCGTGTGGCCGATGAGATCGAGGATGGAGGGGCTGGTCTGGTTCATCACATGCGCACGCTTAGGACGCCATCGGCCCCTCTCGGTTGAGAAACGCCGCGACGACCGCGCGCAAGTCCGCCTGGACCCGGTCCTCGTCCCGCGCGGCGTCCACGATCCGGAAGCGCTGTGGTTCCTCGCGCGCCAGGTGCAGATACCCCTCGCGCACCCGCCGGTGGAACGCGACGGCCTCGCGTTCGAACCGACTTTCGGACTGAGCGCGCTGGCCCTGGGACAACTCCGCGCAGGCGCGGGAGAGGCCCACCTCGGGAGAGACGTCCAGGAGCAGGGTCAACTGCGGCCGCAGGTCGGCCAGAACCAAACGGTGCAAAGTGAGCAGCCGCTCCAGCGGCAGTCCGCGGGCGAAACCCTGGTAGACGAAGGTGGCATCGAAAAAACGATCGCACAGCACGCCGTGGCCGGCCGCCAGGGCCGGCGCAATCACTTTGTGAACATGCTCGGCCCGATCCGCCATGTAGAGCATGAGCTCGGTTTCCGGGGCCATGCCCGCGTTCGCGGGATCGAGCAAAAGCCCCCGGATCACCCCGCCGAGCGGGGTGCCCCCGGGCTCGCGCGTGAGGGTCCAGCGCCCCCCGCGGGCGCGCAGCCACTCGACCAGGCGCAGGATCTGGGTGGTCTTGCCGGCCCCTTCGCCCCCCTCCAGCGTGATGAACATCGTGCCTCCCGCAGCCGGGCACCGGCCGGCCGTTCCCGGTTGAGTCTGTTGCAACCGCAATTGATCGCCCCGCGGATAAGCCGCGGTACCCGGCACAACGCGTCGGGGGGTCCGACCCGGTACGCCCGCCGTGGCCCTCTTCAGCGGCCGGATAGGGGCCGCAGCGGCGATATCCCGATCGACCAGTGCTTGAGCTCTTCCATGACGGTGTAGTCGGTCATGTCGCATTGGATCGGGGTGATCGAGATATAGCCTCGGCGCAGGGCGCACCCGTCCACATCCGGGTCCTCCCCGAAGGTCTGCATGTCGGCCCCCTGCCAGTAGTAGGCACGGTTGCGGGGATCGATGCGCTTCTCCATGACCTCCCGGAAGGCCTGAAGCCCGTGCCGGCTGATGCGCACGCCGGCGATCTCCTCGGGCCGGAGGTCCGGGAAGTTGAGGTTTAAAAAGGTGCCGGCGCTGAGCCCGCGACAAAGGAGCATCTCGGCCAGATCGGCGACAAAGGCGGCGGCCGTTTCGTAGGCATACGGCCCCTTGCCCTCCATCGATGCGGCAATGGCCGGTATGCCGCTGAGCGCCGCCTCCTTGGCGGCGGCGACCGTGCCCGAATAGGCGATGTTGACCCCCACGTTGGCGCCGGGGTTCAAGCCGGCCACCACGAGATCGGGTTTGCATTTCAGGATTTCCAGAATCCCGAGCTTGACGCAGTCGGCGGGGGTCCCGTTGACCGCCACCCCTCCCCCGCCGTTCACCGCCACCGGTACGGCGCGCAACGGCTGGTGCAGGGTGATGCCGTGGCTGACCGCCGTGCGCTCGCGGTCCGGGGCGATCACGGTCACAGCGTGCCGATGAGAGAGCCGGGCATGAAGCGCCCAGAGCCCCTCGGCGTAAATGCCGTCGTCGTTGGTCAGCAAGATCTTCATCGGGGTGTGCCCACAGGCCGGTGGCGCAACAACATCTTGACTTTTATGCTCAAGCTGTCTTTATAGCGTAGTTTTCATCAGCGTTCAAGAAGGGTGATGTTGCATGCCGCCGGCCACACCGGAATCATCTGCGCGTTCGACATCGCTCCGGACCGGTCTGGCGGCGGTATGGCTGGCGGCCGCGTGCGTCTTGGCCGGTGTCTGGGCAACGGCGGCCGGGACCCAGGAGAGCGCTGCGCTGATAAAAAACCTCGCCTCCCCCGACCCGACCACCCCCTGGGAGATCGCAGCCGACCGCATCAGCTATGACCAATCCCGTGACGAGTATGTCGCCGAGGGCGACGTGATTATCCGCCGGCAGGACCGCCAACTGACCGCCGACACCGTCCGCTACAACCTCCAGACCCTGACGGCGACCGCCTCCGGCAACGTGGCGCTCACGGCCGGCGCCGATCGTGTGACCGGGGACCAGGCCGAGTGGGATTTGACAAACGAAACAGGGACGATCGTCAACGGCACGATTTTCATCGCCGAGAGCAACTACCGCATTCAAGGCGACCGGATCGAGAAAACCGGCCCGGACACCTACCACATCGACCAGGGGACTTTCACCACCTGCGACGACTGCCCGCCGGATTGGAAGTTTTCCGGCCGCGACATCACCCTGAACGAGGACGGCAGCGGCACGGCCTGGCACGCCGTGGGCTATGTCCGGGATGTCCCGGTCGCCTACTCGCCCTACATCGCCTTCCCGCCGCGCAACAAACGGACCTCCGGGCTCCTGATCCCCCAGGGCGGTTATTCGTCTCGCCGGGGTGTGTTCGCCGCTCAGCCTTACTACTGGGCCATTGACGATTCCAGCGACGCCACTTTTTATCTGCAAGCCCTCAGTCGGCGGGGTTTCCGGCCGGGGGCGGAGTACCGCTACTATCTGACGCGCGAGGCCCGGGGGACCGCAATGGTCGATTATCTGCACGACGAGCAGACCGACACCGGCGGCAACGCGAGCAAGAACTGGGGATACCGGGACAGCGGTGGAACCTTCCTGCGCCCCAACCAGGACCGCTACTGGTTCCGGATGAGCCACGAGAACCCGCTGCCGGCCGGTTTCCGCGCCCGGCTCGAACTCGACACCGCAAGCGACCAGGACTACCTGCGGGAGTTCAGGTCCGGCTACATGGGGTTCAACGAGAGCGCCGATTACTTCAACACGGCCTTCGGGCGCGTGCTCGACGACAACGACGATCCCCTGCGCACCAATCGCGTGCTCGCCTCTCGATTCTGGCCCGGCTTCAGCCTCAACGCCGAAACCGACTGGTTCAACGACGTGCGCAAAGGGCAGCGCTGGCAGGAGACCACGCAACGGCTCCCCCTCGTTCAGTTCGGCGCCCCGAAGCAGCCGCTGGGCGCAACCCCGATCTTCGCGAACCTCCACACGCAATATGTCAACTTCTGGCAAGGAAGCGGCACCCGCGTTCACCGGGCGGATCTCTTCCCCAGGGTGTACTACCCCCTGGCGCTGCCGCCGTATCTGACCATCGAGCCTTCGGCCGGCCTGCGGCAGACGCTCTGGAACCGGTATGAGAGCGACGCGGCGGATCCCGGGTCCGACAGCCGCTTTGCCCACCGCGAACTTGTCGACGCCCGGCTGTCACTCTTCACCAACCTCGTCCGGGCCTACGACGTCGAGCGCTGGGACATCGCGCGTATCAAGCATTCGCTCCGGCCTCAGCTCGGCTACACCTATGTCCCGGAGGTGGACCAGGACAACCTGCCGCTCGTGGACTCCCGCGACCGGATCGACAACCGCAGCCGGGTCAGCTACGCCCTTACGAACACCTTGACCTCCCGATCCGTAGCGGCATCGGCCGACCCGAAGACAAGCCCCCGCCGGCCGAGCCAGCACGAAGTCGTCACACCGCCCGCGGAGGACGATTTCCGCGACATCCTGCGCCTCAAAATCGGCCAGTCCTATGATTTCGCCCGGCACGATCAACCGTTTTCCCCCATCGGCGGAAAGCTCCAGCTCTATCCGGGCCATCCCATCAGCCTTGACAGCGAGGCCGGTTACAATGTTTACGACGGGCGGTTGGATCGGTACAACCTCGGCCTGACCCTGTGGGCGCGGCAGAGAGACCAACTGCACGTCGCTTATCGCTATGACCGCGACCCGTTAAAAGCACTCGAGACGGAGGAGATCGAGCGCGAGCTCAGTACGCTCACCCCTTCGGGCAAGCGCAAAATCGATCATCTCTCCACCGAGTTGCGCCTGGGGCTGACCAACCAGTTCACCTTGATCACCTCCTATAAAAACGACTATAGTGACGGCAGCACGACCTATGAGGCCGGGTTTGCCTATGCGTCTCAGTGCTGGGTCCTGGAGACCCTCTTCAACTACAGCGCCGAGGATATCGGCTTCGAATTGCGCCTGCGCCTGAAGGGAATCGGCGAATTCGGATTTTAGGAGCCCGAAAGCCCATGGACGACATCCATCTCGGCCCGCAATGGTACGTTCTGCATACCCGCAGCCGGCACGAGGCCGTCGTGTTCGACGGACTTCAGAAAAAAGCGGTGGAGGCCTTCCTGCCGCGGGTGAAGATTCGCAGCGCCCGACGCGACCGCAAGGCCCTGATTCACACCCCTCTGTTTCCCGGCTATCTCTTCATCCGAACCGATCTCCAGCCCCGCAACCACCTGGAGATCGTCAAGACGGCCGGGGTCGTGCGGTTGATCGGCACCTCGCAGGGGCCCGTGCCGGTCCCGGATGAAACGATCCGATCGCTGATGATCATGGTGGCCTCCGAGCGGCCGATCGCCACGGGATCCAGTCTGCACCCGGGAGACCGGGTCATGGTCGTGCAGGGGCCCTTTGCCGGTGTCACGGGGATCTTCTTTCGCTACCGCCGCCAGGGCCGGGTGATTGTCCACATCGACACACTGGGTCAGTACGCCGCCGTCGAGGTGAACGCAGAGGACGTGGAGATGCTGCCACCGGTCCTTTCCTAACTGCTTGACATTTTACCACGTTACAGTTTATAAAGAGCAAATAAGGCTGGTGTCGAGGCCATGACGAGGGAGGATCTATGAACAAACTGGAGCTGATTTCCGCACTGAAGGCGGAGGCGAATATTTCCAAAGCCGAGGCCGCCCGCGTGACTCAGATTTTTTTCGACCACATGGCGGACGCCATGGCGCGCGGCGAGCGTGTGGAGATTCGCGGTTTGTGCAGCTTTTTCGTCAAGAACTACAAGAGCTACACCGGCCGGAACCCCAAAACCGGTGAAAAGGTTACGATCCGGCCCAAGCAACTCCCGTTCTTCAAATCCGGCAAGGAACTGAAAGAACGGGTCGACCGGTAGTTGCGTGCCAGGGTTCGAGGCGATCATCGGTCAAACGCGCCCCATCCGCACTCTCACCCGCCTGTTGGCTCGTGGAATTCTTCCCCATGCGCTGCTGTTCACCGGGGCGGAAGGCGTCGGCAAGAAGACGACGGCCGCCGCCCTGGTCCAGGCGTGCAATTGCCTCAAGTCGGTGAGCAGCGAGGCGGCCGTGCGGGCGGGCGGGGAGCCACGGGCGACCGCCTGCGGTGAGTGCTCCGCATGCCGCAAACTCGCGGCGGGCTCCCATCCGGACCTCCGGCAGCTCTCCCCGGAGCGCGGAATGATCAAAATCGACCCGATTCGGGAGCTTTGCGCGTTTCTGGCCATGAAGCCCTACGAGGCGAGAACCCGGGCCGTCATCATCGTCGATGCCCAGCGCATGAACGCGGCCGCCGGCAGCGCGCTGCTCAAGATGCTGGAGGAGCCCCCGCCGCACACCGTAATGATCCTGACCACGGCGCAGCCGGCCGACCTGATGCCCACGATCCTCTCGCGCTGCCGGCAGATCCACTTCGCGCCGCTGAAGCGCCGGGACCTGACGGAGATTCTGGTACGCGACCACGGACACGACCCGGCGCAGGCCGACCTCGCCGCCGCCCTGGCCGGCGGGAGCGTGACCCGCGCCCTGGCGCTGCTGGACGAACACCAGCAGCGCCGCCGCGCCTGGCTGATGCAGCAGCTCTCCGACCTGCCCGGGCAATCGCCGCTCGCATCGATGGCGCTCGCGGAAAAACTCGCCCGCGATCGGGGCGAGCTGCCCGGCGACCTCGACCTCATCGCCACCTGGCTGCGGGACATGGCCATCGCGCGCGACTGCCCCGAGCGGGTGATCCATCAAAACTTTCTCGGGTCACTCACGGAGGCTGCGCAGCGCCTGCCTGAGGAGGGCCTCACCGCGGCCGTGACCGCGCTTAAGGAGGCCCACCGGCGGGTTCGAGCGAACGCCAACCCGCGGCTAACGCTGGAAGCGCTTCTCTTTTATCTGGCCGCTCGTTTCAGTCCCGCTGGCTGAGACAGGCCCTGCCGCTGCGTGCGGCGCGAACGGGACAGAGGACCATGCTGAAAATCGTTGGGGTTCGATTCAAACTGGCGGGGAAAATATATGATTTCGACGGCGGGGCGTTTGTGCTCGCCCCGGGGGACACCGTCATCGTGGAGACCGAGCAGGGGCTCAGCATCGGCACGGTGGCCACCGCCCCACGGATGATCGAGGCCGCGCCGGACGGCCGTACCTACAAGAAGGTCTACCGCCTGGCGACCGCCAAGGACCTCGAGCAGCAGGAGCGCCGCGCGGAGGAGGAGCAGGCCGCGTTTGCCTTCTGCCGCAACTGCATCAAGGAACTCGGCCTCAAGATGAACCTGTTCGCGGCGGAGAAATCCTTCGACGGCAACCGCATCTCCTTTTTCTTCACCGCTGACGGCCGGGTGGACTTTCGTCAGCTCCTGAAAATGCTGGTCAGGGAGCTGGGCGCACGGATCGAGATGCGCCAGGTGGGCATCCGCCACCAAACGAAAATGTGCGGCGGCCTCGGACGCTGCGGCCGTGAGCTGTGCTGCAGCTCCTACCTGGAAAAGTTCGAACCGGTGTCGATCCGCATGGCCAAGGAACAGAACCTGTCGCTGAACCCCACGAAGATCTCCGGTCAGTGCGGCCGGCTGATGTGCTGCCTGGTGTACGAGTACCCCACCTACCAGGCGCTCAAGAAGTCGTTGCCGCGCATCGGTGCCATGGTCCAGACCCCCCGGGGCATGGGCAAGGTGGTGCGGCACAACCCCATCTGCAACCGCATGGTCGTCCGGCTCCAAGACGGCATCGAGTTCGAAACGACCCCCGAACCCCCTCAACCGTAAACAGGACACGCCATGGCTTTCTACATCACCACCCCGATCTATTACGTCAATGCCCGGCCGCACCTGGGGCATGCCTACACCACCATCGTCGCGGACGTGGTCCGTCGCTTCCACGCGATGCGCGAGCGCGAGACCTTCTTTCTGACCGGCACCGACGAGCACGGCGACAAGGTGGTTCAGGCCGCGCAGAAGCAGGGCCAGCAGCCGCGGGCCTACGTCGATGAGATCAGCCGGCTGTTTCGCGACCTGTGGCCGGAGTTGGACGTCCGGCCCGACCGCTTCATCCGTACGACCGACCCCGACCACATGGCCGTCGTCACCGCGGTGCTGCGCAAGATCCACGCGGCCGGGGACATCTACTTCAGCGAGTACGAGGGGCTCTACTGCTTCGGCTGCGAGCGCTTCTACACCGAACGTGAATTACAGGAGGGGCGCTGCCCGATTCACGAGTCCGTCCCCGAGCGCATTCGGGAGTCGAACTATTTCTTTCGGATGAGCCGCTACCAGGGCTGGCTGATCGACCACATCCAGAGCCACCCGGATTTCATCCGCCCGAAGCGCTACCGCAACGAGGTGCTGGCCTTCCTGCGTGAGCCGCTCGGGGACCTGTGCATCTCGCGGCCCACGACGCGGCTCACCTGGGGCATCCCCCTGCCCTTCGACGACACCTACGTCACCTACGTCTGGTTCGACG
>JBFYWX010000190.1:0-8238 GCA_041310825.1 Desulfobacteraceae bacterium
TGGCCAGCATCTCTGCCAGCTCGATCGAGCTGCCGGTGCGTTTGCCGTTCTTGTCGATGAAGCTGAAGGGCGGGCCCTGGGTCTGACAGGCGATCCGCAGCTCCCCGCGCTGCGCGATCTCATCCAGAGTCCCGGCCGCGGCAACGGACGCGATTCCCAGGATCATCAGAAACGCCATCATCACGCTGATTTTTTTCATGCGTACGGTCTCCTTCATTTGGGGGGTTGGGTGGATTGAGTGCTACGCTATTTCTTCCGTCTCCTGCACAACGATGCCCCGCTCCTGCAACCCCGCCATGAAGGGGCCGTGGGGGACATCCACGGCCGGGTTGAGAACCCCTGCCCGGCGGATCTCCCCGGCGGCGAGCATCTGGGCCGCCATGCTGGCCGGGAAGCCCACCCCCAGGCTCATGGCGAAGAGCCCGGATTCCAGGTCGCGCTCGATCAGCAGCGTCGAGGTGAGGGTCTTGCGTCGGCCGTCTTTGAGGCCGGAGAAGACGTTGATCATGGCCACCAGGTCCTTTTCGTCATCCGCATACTGCAGTTGGGGCTCGAGCAGCTTCACCATGAACGCATGCGGGCTCAGAGATGGGCTCAGGCCCTTTACCGGCTCATCGGAGAGCATCCCCAGTCGCTTGATGGCAGCGAAGAAGGCACACCAGCCGGGCCAGCGCAGGGAATAGCGCCCGGCCTCGCGAATGCCCGCCCCTACCCCCAGAAGCTCGGTGTAGAAGGCGGCATCCCCGTTGGGGACCGCCTCGAGCCTCCCCAGGCCGGGGAAGTCAAGGGAGTGGATCATCTCGTTTTCGTGCTGGCGCTCGGCCGGGATCGCGAGCGTTCGCCCTTCCCGGATAAACACGGCCGGCCGCTTGTGGGAGTGCAGCACCATGTCGAAGTTCCAGCTGATCTTGTAATTGAGGGGATTGGTGCAAGCCTTTTTTTCGGGGAAGCCGCCGCAGTAGGAGTTGAGCACGTGCAGCTCGTCGAAGTGTTTCACGGCGTGGCCGCAGATGACGAGATCGATCCCCGGGTCCAGCCCGCACTCGGGCATCAGGCTGACGCCGGCGGCTTGGGCCGCCGCATGCAGGTGCCGGATGGGGGCGCCGTAGTTGGTGCTGACGAGCGGAACGCGGGCCTCGAGGGCCGCCTCGAAGGCGGTCACCATCAGAGGCTGGGGCAGAAGGTCGATGGCGGCGTCAACCCCTTTTCCCAGGAGGCGGGTCAGGGCCGCCTTGGAAGCGGCGTCGACTTCAACCGGGGTGATCTTGGCGGTATCGGTGCGCGCGGCGAAAGACTCCCAGCCCTTTAAATTGGTATCCGCGCAGAGCACCTCCTTGACGCGCTCGCTGCGTGCCAGGTCCAAGAGGGCCGCCTTGCCCTGCATGCCGAGTCCACCGAGAACCGCGATTCGCATGGTCTGCCCGCTGATCGTGAGGGGTCGGTACGATTTTGCAGTTAAACGATATTCTCCAGGTTTGTCAACATGGAAAACAACGAAGACGCCTGAGCCGAAGGGGGCCCTCGGCGCTAAGCTTTTGACGCAGCGGGTTGCCGGCAGTATCGGTTCGAAGGCGAATTCAACAAGCTGTTAGAGGCTCACCGTCACATAGTATCCCTGCTCGCCCCTCTGGAGGAGGATGACGACCGAGCTCTTGTGCCGGGATTTGATGACGGCTTTTTTGAACTCCTCGCCGGAGGCGACCCCCGCATCGTCGATCTGGCGGATCACATCCCCGGCCCGCGCGCCGATCCGCGCAAGATGAGTGCCGGCTCTGACCTCGGAGATCACGACTCCCTCCCGCGCCGCGATGCGGAGCTCCCGGCGGTTCTTGGCCGTGAGCTCCTGGACCCGGACCCCCAGAAGGCTCCAGGCCAACTCGTCGGCCTTCTCTAGAGGGAATAGCCGGGTCTTGACGCTGACCGTCAGGGTGCGGCCGTTGCGCCAGACCTGGATCTCCAAGGTTTCACCCGCGGTCGCGGCCCGCGTGGCGGCCATGTAGTCGTCCAGCTCCGCGATCTTCTTGGTGCCGACGGCGAGCAGCACGTCCCCCTCCCGCAGGCCGGCCGCCTGGGCCGGGCTCGCCGACTCCACCGCCCGGATCATGGCCCCCTTCCGTCCAGGGTATTTGAGGTATTGGGCGAGCCGCTCGTCCAGCTCCTGGGCCACCATGCCGATCCAGGCCGGTTGGACCTCCCCGTATTGGATCAGGTTGGCGACGATTTTCTTCGCCTTGCTGATCGGAATGGCAAACCCGATCCCCTGGGCCTTGGCGTAGATGGCGGTGTTGATCCCCACCAGCTCGCCGTTGATGTTGAGCAGGGGCCCTCCGGAGTTGCCGGGATTGATCGAGGCGTCGATCTGAATGAAGTCGTGGTAGACGCGCTCCTCGGCGCGGATGCTGCGGTGAATCGCGCTCACGACCCCGGTCGTGACCGTGTGCGAGAAGCCGAAGGGGTTGCCGATCGCGATCACCGTCTCGCCGATCATGAGATCGTCGCTCTGGCCCATGGCGATCGACGGCAGCTTTTCGGTAGAGTCGATTTTGAGCACCGCGAGATCCGAATCGGGGTCCGCCCCGACGATGCGGGCCTCGTATTCGCGCCGGTCCTCCAGCACCACCGTGATGGTGCCGGAGCGTTGGATGACGTGGGCATTGGTGAGGATCAGCCCGCGCTCCCCGTCGATGATGACCCCCGAGCCGAGGCTCGTGCTCTGCCGGCGCTGCTCGAAGCCGGGGTCGAAAAAGTCCTTGAAGAACTCTTCGAAAAACGGGTTGCCGAACCCGAAGCCTGAAAACGGGTTCGGGCGGGTGCGGGTCTCGACGGCGGAGCTGACGTTGACCACCGCCGGGCTCGCCTTGCGCACGGCCCTGACCACGGGGCTCTCCCGCAGGCCCTCCTGGGCCCCGGGGGTCGTGAACGGCCATAAGAGCAGGACGAGCAGAAGGGCTGAGGCCCGGCCGTGCATCAACGGGCGGCGCTTTAAATTGGGTGTTGGCATTTTCTAAGAAATGGGTTAAATATTAAAGTTTTCTATAAACGGCGCCGGGTCCGGCGCCCATACCGTAATATGTATATATGTCTCGGGGCCGAACGGCAACCGTATCCGCCAAAATGCACAGCGACACGATCGACCATATCCTGTCTCGGGTTGAAAAGCCCAGCCGCTACCTGGGCACCGAGGTCAACGCGGTCCGCAAAGACCCCGCAGGGGTGGGGCTGCGCTTTGCTCTCGCCTTCCCCGACCTCTATGAGATTGGGATGTCCCACTTCGGGCTGCAGATCCTCTACAGCATCTTAAACGGCCACCCCGCGATCGCCGCCGAGCGGGTGTTCGCACCGGCTCGGGACATGGAAGGCGAGCTGCGCTCGCGCGGGACGCCGCTTTTCAGCCTTGAAACCCACACCCCGCTCAGCCACTTCGACATCATCGGCTTCAGCCTGCTTTACGAGCTGAATTACACCAACATTCTGACCATCCTGGAGCTCTCCGGGATACCGTTTCTTTCGGGGGCGCGCGGCCCGCGGCACCCCCTTATTGTGGCTGGCGGCCCCTGCGCCTGCAACCCGGAGCCGGTGGCCGACTTTTTCGATGCGGTGGTGGTGGGAGACGGCGAGCAGGTGGTACTTGAGCTTGCCCAGGCGTGGCTGGAATGGAAGGCGGCCGGCAATTCAGACCGCATGACCCTGCTCCGCCGCTGGTCCGGCATCGCGGGGGTCTATGTCCCGGCCTTTTTCGAACCGCGCTATGATGCCGATGGGTTTCAGCGGCTTACGCCCCGCTTCGCGGAATACAGCCGGGTCCGGCGTGCCGTCGTTTCCGATTTGGATTCGGTTTCGTTTCCGGACCGGCCGATCGTCCCGTTCGGCAAACCCGTCCACGACCGGCTGCGGCTCGAGGTCTCGCGCGGCTGCAGCCGCGGCTGTCGGTTCTGCCAGGCGGGCATGATCTACCGCCCCGTACGGGAGCGGGCACCGGAGAAGCTGCTCGCTCTGGCGCACACCGCTCTCGCCGCTACGGGCTACGAGGACCTCTCGCTGTTGTCCCTGAGCACCGGCGACTACGGCTGCATCGGGGGGCTAATGGCGCATTTGATGGGGCGTTTGGCCCAGGATCGGGTGGCGGTGTCGCTCCCCTCCTTGAGGGCCGGGACCCTGACGCCCGAGCTGATGGAGTTGATCCGGCAGGTGCGCAAGACCGGCTTCACCATCGCCCCCGAGGCCGGGAGCCAGCGGCTGCGCGATGTGATCAACAAGAACGTCACCGAGCCGGACATCCTCAACACCGTGCAGGACGCCTTCCAAAACGGCTGGCAGCTGATCAAGCTCTATTTCATGATCGGCCTTCCCACCGAGACCGAAGCGGATCTGGCGGAGCTCGTCTGCCTGGTGCGCCGGCTCTCCCGGCTGAAAGGCTCCGGCCGCCGCCGCGGGCAGATCAACGTGAGTGTGGCGACCTTCATCCCCAAGCCCCACACGCCCTTCCAGTGGGAGGCCCAGCTTGAGCTTTCCGCGTCCCGCGAGCGGCTGCGCCGCCTTCAGGACCAGCTTGCGATGCCGGGCGTTCAGTTCAAGTGGCAAAACCCCGAGATGAGCCTGCTCGAAGGGGTCTGGGCACGCGGGGACCGCCGGCTGGGTCGTGCCCTGATCGCCGCCTACCGGCGGGGATGCCGGTTCGACGGCTGGGGGGACCAGTTCAATTTTTCCGTCTGGAAAGAGGCGTTCGCCGAGGCCGGGATCGACCCCTCTTTCTACGTCAGCCGGCTGCGCGATCCGGGCGAGCCCCTGCCCTGGGATGTCATCGACACCGGGGTTTCCAAGGAATTTCTGGCAGGCGAGCTTAAAAAGGCGCTCGACTCGCGTCCGACCCCGGACTGCCGCTGGGGGGAGTGCCAGGGCTGCGGGGTCTGCGAGGAAGGTGCGCTCGCACCCCGGGTCCATCGGTCGATCCCGCCCGCCCCGATCGTGGCGGCCGCCGCTGAGGAGGGGCCGCCTTTCAGGAAGATCCAGGTTTCCTACGAGAAGACCGGTCCGGCGCGCTTCTTGGGGCATCTCGAGCTTGCGAACATCATGCTGCGGGCGCTGCGGCGCGCCGCCCTACCGGTCAAGTTTTCACAGGGGTTCCATCCGAAGCCCAAAGTCTCCTTCGACAACCCGCTGCCCACCGGCGTCGAAAGCGAGGAGGAGCGCATGGTGGTCACGGTGCCTCAGTACGTGAGCCCCGCGGCCGTCATGGAGGGGCTGAATGCCCAGCTTCCGGCGGGGCTCCGGGTCCATACCTGCAGCACGGAGGTGAGTCCCCCCCCGGTAATTTCCACTTTTCGGGTCAGCTTTGCGGCGCCGGTAACGCTGGCGAGCCCCGCCGCCGGCTCCGACACCCTGCTGCAGGTCTTAACGCATCAGGGCAAGTTGAAAAAATTCGAGCTTAAGGATATTCTGATCGCACTAAAGCGGCTGGATTCCCGGCGACTTGAAATTACCCTCAATGCCGAGCCCGGAAAGTCCGTGCGGCCGGCCGAGGTTCTGGCGCAGGTCTTCGGAGTGCCCGAAAGCGACCTTCGCAGCGCCCTCATCCGCAAGCTCAGGCAACCGGCAACGACGTGAGCGCATGTACAAGCAGCTGATCATCAATGTGACGGAACAGGAAACCCGGGTGGCCCTCCTCGAAGACGGGACCATCGTCGAGCTGCACGTGGACCGCGGGGATGACTCGGACATTGCCGGCAACATCTACAAGGGCCGCGTGCTGCGGGTTCTGCCCGGCATGCAGGCCGCCTTCGTCGATATCGGGCTCAACCAGGCGGCCTTTATCTACGTCGACGATGTGGCCGACAACAACTTCAAGGACATCGAGCGCTTTTTCGCCCTGGGGGTGGAGGAAAACGGCGAACCGCCCGATGAGGAGGCGCCACCCCCCGTGCGCAGCGAGCGCACCACCGCGATCGAAGAGCTTCTCGTGGAGGGCCAGGAGATCCTGGTCCAGGTCGCGAAATCCCCGATCGGCACCAAGGGCGCGCGGATCTCCTCCCACGTCTCGATCCCCGGGCGCTTCCTCGTGCTCATGCCCTCCTCCGACCACATCGGCATCTCGCGCCGCATTGAGGACGAGGGCGAACGGCAGCGGCTGAAGAAGCTCGTCTACGATCTGCGGCAGGACGAGTTCGGCTTCATCGTCCGCACCGCCGCCGAGGGGGAGAGCGAGGAGCGGATTGCCTATGAAATGGGGTTTCTCACCAACCTCTGGGAGAGCATCCAGCGCAAGTTCAAGACGGCCCCGGCCCCCTCCCTGATCTACCAGGATCTCTCCGTCAGCCTGAGGGCCGTGCGCGATCTGCTCATCCACGAGGCCGAGAAGCTTGTCATCGACTCCAAGCCCACCTACGAGGCGGTGCTCTCCTTCCTCGACACCTACATGCCCAGCCTCAAGGAGAGCGTCATCCTCTACGACGGGCCCGAGCCGGTCTTCGACACCTACAACCTCGAGGCGGACGTCTCGCGTGCGCTCAAGCGCAAGGTGTGGTTGAAATCCGGCGGCTACATCCTGATCGAGCACACCGAGGCGCTCACCGCCATCGACGTCAACACCGGCCGCTACGTGGGCAAGCACAACCTCGAGGAGACCATTCTCAAGACCAATCTCGAAGCGGTCAAGGAGATCGCCTACCAGGTGCGGCTGCGGGACATCGGCGGCATCATCATCATCGACTTCATCGACATGGAGAAAAAGCTGAACCAGGAGCGGGTCTTCAGCGCGTTCAAGGAGGCGCTCAAGCGCGACAAGAGCAAGACCCACGTCCTGCCCATGTCCGAAATGGGCCTGATCCAGATGACCCGCAAGCGCACCCGGGAGCCGCTGACCCGGATTCTCTGCGAGCCCTGCTTCTACTGCGAAGGCGAAGGCTACATCGTTTCGCGCCAGTCGGTCTGCTATATGATTTACCGCGAACTGATGCGAAACTCGCGGGAGGTTTTCGGCAAACGGGTGGCGATCCGCGCCAATCCCCAGGTGGCCGAATACCTGCACCGCGAAGAGAACAGTCTGGTGACCAACCTGGAGCGCTCGCTCGGCAAGCAGATCGTCATCTATCCCGAACCTCAGTTCCATCTTGAGCAGTTCGATATTTTCGAGATCCTGGACAATTAGGTTCCATCCGTTTCCCGCTTATTTCTTGACACATTCCGCAAAATGTGATTTCTTCCAAAGGTTATTCTAAGAGTGCTATCCCTTCAGGGTGGTTTCGCTGAACAAAAAACCTGGACGCTCGTGTCCGGCAGGGACACGCTGCGGCCGGGACAGATGAGATGAGAGGGTACGGCCATGAAACGAACATTTCAACCGAGCAGGCTCAAACGCGCCCGCAACCACGGGTTCCGCAAACGTATGTCCACCAAGGCCGGCCGGGCGGTGATCAACCGGCGCCGCGCCAAGGGCCGCAAGCGGCTGGCCGGCTGAATTTTCCTGCCCCCGCCCGAGCGGTGCGCTTCTTCCTCAGAAAGGAGGATCGGCTCCTAAAACGAGCCGACTTCCTCGCGTTGTCGCAGGCCGGCCGGCGGGTGTACAGCGGGTTTTTCCTTGCGCTGGTGGCTCCCAACCGGGCCGGCCGGGCGCGTTTGGGGATCACGGTCAGCCGCAAAGTCGGCGGCGCGGTCCAGCGCAACCGCATCAAGCGCCTGGCGCGTGAAGGGTTCCGGCTGAACCGCCACCGGCTGAAGCTGAGCGGGGACATCAACCTCATTGCCCGCAGCGGCGCGGCCGCGCTCAGCAACCCGGAGTTGCGGCAGGCCATCGAGGAGTTGTTTGAAAAAGTTACGCGGCACATCGGCGCTTAGCCACTTTTCGGCACGCCTGCTCTACTGGTGCATACGGGCCTATCAACTGACGCTCTCCCCGGTGCTGGGCCCGGTATGCCGGTTTTACCCATCCTGCTCGGAATACACCCTTCAGGCGATTTCACGCCATGGCCCGGTGCGGGGCGTGCTGCTCGGTTTGAAGCGCGTGCTGCGCTGTCATCCGTTCCACGCGGGCGGCGTCGACCCGGTTCCCTGAAATCCCGCGGCAGGCCCGGTTTCAGAACGGTTTTTTCGCCGGTCAGGCGGGAACAAAGAGGCAAATAGGTCTTAGGAGATCGATATGGATCAGATGCGCTTGCTGGCGGCCCTGGTGCTTTCCTTTCTGGTGTTCTTCCTGTGGAACACCTTTTTCGGCCAGGAGCCCCCGCCCAAGACGACCCCGCCGAC
>JBFYWX010000193.1:0-3016 GCA_041310825.1 Desulfobacteraceae bacterium
AACATGAAGAATCCGAGGCGGGTATTAACGCATTTTTCCTTTTGACGCTGATCTCGGCGGCGGCGGCCTTGCTCGGGTGAGCAGACAAGCGCCCGGTCCTCTACCCGAACGCCCATCTCAACCGCGTGGGCCAGGAGGCCGCCCAACAGGACATCGATGCCTGCATCCGGTTTGCCATGGAGGCCGGCGCTGATTCGGACCGGGGCGCGGAGATTGCCAAGGGCACGGCCGGGGGAGCTGTGGTAGGCGGAGCCGTGGGGGCTGCGACCGGTGCGGTGCTGGGGAACCTGGGGCGCGGGGCCGCAGCCGGCGCGGCGGGCGGGGCGGCCGGGGGCTTGGCGCGGGGGGCTCTTAAATCCGGAGACCCGGACCCCGTCTTCCGCAACTTCGTGGATCGCTGCCTGCGCGAAAAGGGCTACGATCCCATCGGCTGGCGCTAGACGGGGTTATCAAACCACTTCTAATCGCCGAAACTGATCCCGAGGTCCCGCGCGGTCAGCACGGTGTCGCAGTCCAGCGGCACGGTTTTCATCCGGCTGATGCTGGCGGCGAGCGAGACGTACTTGACCGTCGGGGGGTCGAGCGCCACCATGATGCCCGAGCGCCCCTCGCCCAGGGCCCGGACGGCGGCCGCCCCGAAGCGCAGGGAGATGAGCCGGTCGTGGGAGGTGGGCCGCCCCCCCCGTAAAAGGTGGCCGAGCACCACCACCCGGGACTCCTTGCCGGTCAGCTCTTCGAGCTCCGCACTCACCTTCTGGCCGATCCCGCCGAGTCGTTCGGCTTTCCCCGAAGATTTTGCCTCCATGACCGTGCGCCCGCCGCCCGCCGGCAGCGCGCCCTCGGCCACCACGACGATGGAGAAATGCCGCCGCTGGCGCTCGCGCTCGGCGATCTTCGCGGCGACCTTGCCGATGTCGTAGGCAATCTCCGGGATCAGGATGACATCCGCCGACGCCGCCACCCCCGCATGCAGGCCGATCCAGCCCGCATAGCGGCCCATGACCTCGATCACCAGGATGCGCCGGTGGGATTCGGCCGTGGAGTGCAGCCGGTCGATGCACTCGGTGGCGAAATCGACCGCGGTATCGAACCCGAAAGTGACCACGGTCTGGTTGAGGTCGTTGTCGATGGTCTTGGGCACCCCCACCACCCGCAGGCCCTTCCGGCAGAGGGCATGGGCGATCTCAAGCGAGCCGTCCCCGCCGATGGCGACAAGGGCGTCCAGGCCCTCGCGGCGGAACCGGGCCACGAGCTCCTCGGAGCGGTCCCGCTCCGCGATCGCTCCATCCGGTCCGGTGACGGGGAACCGCAGCGGGTTGCCGCGGTTGGTGGTGCCGAGAATGGTCCCGCCCAGGTGGGTGAGCCCGCGTACCGCATTGCGGTCGAGCGCCATGAGCCCGCCCTGCGGGTACTCTTCCGGCGCGAGCAGCCCGTTGTAGCCGTCGCGAATGCCGACGCACTCCCAGCCCCGGTTCAGGGCCGCCAGCACGATCGCGCGGATGACGGCGTTCAAACCCGGCGCGTCCCCGCCGCCGGTGGAAATGGCGATACGTCGAAGGGTCATGGCGCGGCGCCCTCCATCAGCGGATCTCCCTGGGCTGACCGGTGCTGGTCAGGACACTGCTCCAGACCCAGCTGTTCGGGTTGACTTTCTTGCGCGCGGACACTGCGAGCGGGATGGGCACATGGGTGAAAGTGTTCATCCAGTTCCCCACGACCATGTTCGTGCGGCCGGCCATGCCGGCGTGCACCGCGTTCTGCCCGAGCAGCAGGCAGAACGCCGAGTCGTAGGCGTTGGCGGGCACCCCCCGGATGGTGTAGCTGGGGTCGATGTACTTGAGGGTCGCCTCCATGCCGAGGTCCTTGAAGTACGCGTTGATCCGCTCCCTCAGGAAGAGCCCGATGTCCTTGAATTTCACGTTCCCCGACGCGTCCCGCTCGCCGGTTGCGCCCATCAGCTCCTGACCGGCGCCCTCGGCCACGACGACCACGGCGTGCCCGCTGCGCTGCAGCCGGTCGCGCACGGATTCGAGCAGCTTCTCCAGGCCGAAGGGCACCTCCGGGATCAGGCAGAAGTTGACATCGCTGCGGGCGAGCGAGGAGAAGACGGCGATGAAGCCCGACTCGCGCCCCATGAGCTTGACCAGCCCGATCCCGTTGCGCGCCCCCTTGGCCTCGGTGTGGGCGGCGTCGATGGCTTCGACCGCCCGGGAGACGGCCGTCTCGAACCCGAAGGAGCGCTCGACGTAGGAGATGTCGTTGTCGATGGTCTTGGGAACGCCGATGACACTGACCTTGAGCCCCCGGCGCCCGATCTCCTCGGAGATGGCCTGGGCTCCGCGCAGGGTGCCGTCGCCTCCGACGGCAAAAAGGATCCCCAGGTTCATGCGGTCCAGGGTGTCGACCATTTCGCCGACGTCCTGGTTGCCGCGCGAGGAGCCCAGGATCGTCCCCCCGTATTCGTGGATGCGGCTGACCTCCGCCGGGGTCAGATCGAGGGGGGTGTGGCCGTAGCGGTGGGTCAGCCCCTCGTAACCGTAGGGGAACCCGAAGACCGTCCTGACCTTGTAGTTGTGAAACAGGCTCAGGACGAGCGCCCGGATGACATCGTTCAGGCCCGGGCAGAGGCCTCCACACGTGACGATCCCGCACTTCAACTTGGACGGGTCGAAGTAGATCTTTCCGCGGGGACCGGCCTTTTCAAAGGCCGCAATCCCTTTCCCGTTCTCCAGATTCTGCCGGAGCAGATCCGGGTTGGAGTGCAGAACGACCTTTTCGCCGTTCTCGACGAAATGGACCCCGCCCACCGGGCTGTCGACCCGGCACGGGCCGATCTGCTGGATATCGAGATCCTCCGGTTTCAAATCCATGGGAAATCCTTTAGTCTCTTACCAATGAAATTGTGTGTGTTTTGTGTACAATATTTTTACACGCCCCAGCAAAACCAGACTGGCATTGTGTTTACAAAGATTTAAATTCTGTCCAACTTTTTACCTGAATTTTGCACCGAATAGGT
>JBFYWX010000229.1:0-14031 GCA_041310825.1 Desulfobacteraceae bacterium
GCGGCGGGGGTCCATGGGCGGCTGCTGTGAAACGCGGCACCGCCTGCCCGCGGGCCGCGGGCCAGCAACGGCCACACGGCGGACACGGCCAGGGCGGCGGCGCCGGCGGGCAGTTCGACGATCCGGCTGTTCGGCGTCTGCCGCAGGCGCTCCACGACCCCGGGCAGCCGCGCCACGCGCTGGGCGACGTGGATGCAGACCTGCGTTCCCCGCGCCGCCGCGCACACGGCGGCCAAGAGCTCGTCGTAGACCGGCCGGGCGGTTTCCAGGATCATCCCGCGCATCAAACTGACGCTGTAAGTGGATCGCCCCGCCGGGACGGAGATGTTCGCAGACTGCTCGCGTTGCAGCCCCCCCAGCAGTGCCGGCAGGCGCCGGTAGAGCTCCTGCTCGGTCTGTGCGCTGTGGAGCGGGTCGAAGCGCGTCATCCGTACGAATTCGGCGGCTGCGGCTTGCACCCACAGGTTGTGGAGCTCCTCCAGGCCGCTCGTGTTGACCGCCACCATCTCCTGGAGCTCCAGGCGTTCGCCCGCGGTGAGAATGGCGATTTCGAAGCGATGCAGATGCCCATCCACGTGAAGGTGGAGACCCTCCGGCCCGGGGGCGGCCGCTGCCACGGGCAGGCTGACAAATCCTTCGACGGGGATGCCCAGCTCCTGAGACATCCCCAGCAGCAGCCCAAGCTGGGTGCGCTCGAAGGAGGCGGGGACCGCGATCAAAAGCCCGTTTCCAAGCCCGCGCACGTTGCCCCAGACATGAGCCAGGTGGGCGCAGGCCACCTCCGCCTGGTTGGCAGCGAACGGCAGGGGGGGGTCCAACGGGTCGGTGGAGAGCGGCCCCCAGAACCGGTTCAAGACCTGGCGCGGGAAGAGTCGCGCCTGCCGCTCGGCGGCGATGCCGGTGATCAGTCTTTTTTGGTCGGGCAGGGCGAAGCCCGGGCTTTCCAGGGAGCCCTCGTCGACCGGCAGCAGCCGCGGCGGCTCGCCGCCGGCCGCCAGGATGCCGGCATCGCAGAGTTCGAGTCCGATCAGATTCATGAGATATGCCTTGTAAAGGGTTCAAGGGGCCAAGGGTTCGAGGGTTAAAGGCAAGGAAGCGTGCCGTGTTTCACTGGGCCCCCTGGACCCTCGACTCCTCGAACCCTTCTCAGTTTGCTTGCAGCCGCTGGGTGAGTTTTTCTTCGCAAAACGCCTCGGTGTTCAGAATGAAGCGCTCCTGCACCAACTGCAGCTGGTGCAGGATGAACATCAAAAGCAGGCTCAGCAGCAGTGCGATCAGGGTGGAATTGAAGGCCACGCCCAGGCTACGGGTGACACCGAAAATATTGCCCTCGATCGCCAGATGGGCCTGCCCCAGAGCGTCCCCGATGCCCCGTACGGTGCCGAGGAAGCCGATCGACGGAATGGCCCAGGCAATGTAGCGGATCATGGAGAGCTCCGACTCGAGACGTTCCCCCTCGGCATCGCAGTAGGCATGGACGGCCTCGGCCACGTCCTGCACGCGGCGGGTCGTGCCGAACCTTTGCAGGCCGGCCAGGAGGGCCCGCGGCAGGAGCGCCCGACGCTTATCTTCGGGCAGGGCCTGGATCTGGCGCGCGAGCTCGCGCGTGTCGCCCGGGAGGATCCGCACCCCCTCCGCCAGGGGGATGAAGTCCTGCTGCAGGAAGGCCTGCTGCCTCAGAATCCCCACCCACTTGAAGGCCATGATCGCCAGGGCCCAGAGGGCCAGGATGATCGCGGCCTCTTGCTCCCAATCGTAAATCAGGACATAGACCGAGCGCTCGATGGCGGCCGATTTGTCGCTTTCCAGGGCCGCCGCCTGCTGGGCGAGGATCGCATCGCCCCGGGGGCGGACGATGCCCACATAGGCGGCGTGCACGAAAATGACGATCACGATCAGCGATACGATTTGGTAAAAAAATTCGAACGAGATGCCGAGGGGGCGCTTCATGAGTGGGTCCTTAGTTAGGGTCGGCCGGTCGGTCGGTCAGCCGGTCAGCCGGTCGCCGGTCGGCCGGGCTGACGGGCAACGGGCCGACCGAAGTGGGCCCTCAGTTAAGGTCGGCCGGGCTGACGGGCCGACGGGCGACCGGCCGACCGATCATATATCCGCCGGGAAATCGATGGCCTGGTCGGCCTTCACCTTTTCGGTGGGCTCGAACGGCGGCACGCTCTTCGGTTTGGCCGGGGCCGGGGCCGGGGCCGCCGGCGGTTTAGTCCCTTCCCGATCGGCCGGGGTCGGGACGACCGGCGCGGCGCCCGGCGGCTGCGTCTCCGTGCGGCTCGGCGCACCGGCGGGTTGGGCAAAAACGATCCCCCGCTCCTCCCTCTCCGCCGCCACGGCCTCTGTTCTGATCAGCGGCCCCACGAGCAGGCAGCCTATGACGACAACCACAACCACTCGTACCATTCTTTCCGTTCTCCTTGCGGCATGAATTTCCCGGCCGCCCGGCGGCCGGGAAATTCATTCGGCGTAGCGGCAGATCCGGAATCCCAGGTCGTTGCGCGGCCCGGCACTGTAATCGCGAAACGCGATGCGCAGATTCGCAATTCCGGCCGATTTCCAGCTGGCGCCTTTCACGACCCGGTGCGCCCCGTCCCGCGGCCCCGTCGGGTCCGTCAGCTCCTTTTCATGCTCCGGCTGGTCGATCGCATAATAATCATGACACCACTCGGCCACGTTGCCCCCCATGTCGAGCAACCCCGCCGCCGTGGGTTTGAAACTGCCGACCGGTGCCGCCGCCGCGAAGCCGTCGTTGAAGCCCTCGATGATCACCGCGAGTGCCCCCCGGGCGGACTCATCGGCATAGTTCCCGGCTCCCACAGGGGGCGGGTACCCATCGCCCCACGGGTACTTGAGGGAGGCCCCGCGACGGGCGCTGAACTCCCATTCGGCTTCGGTCGGCAGGCGGTAGCCCGTGCCCAGGGGGTCGCCGGCGACGATCCGGCCCTCTTTCTGGACGTAGACCGGCGGCAGCGACTCCTTGACGCTCAGGAAGTTGCAGAAAAGCGCCGCCTGCTCCCAGGAGACCATCACGACCGGCAGATCGTCGCGGCTGAGGTCCAGGTCCTTGAAGGTTCCCGCGGCGTGTGTCGCCAGAAACTGCCGGAATTCGCGGTTGGTGACCTCGCGGGTCCCCATGTAAAAGGCCCGCGTCAAGCGTAGCTGCTTGAGGGTCTCGTTCGCACGGCGGCCTTGTTCGCGCCGCGAAGAGCCCATGGCGAAGGCGCCCGGTGCGATGCGCCTGAGCTCATAGCCGTTGGCGGCGCGGACCATGCCGGCGGGGCCGGGCGCCGGGGCGGGCTCCCGGCGCACGAGGGTCACCTTCAGCTCCTGGGGGAACCCCGGGCGGGGCAGGACCCGCACCCGGAAGGGCTCACGGCCCTCTTTTCGGATCTCGATCTCGTGCTCGACGGCCGGGAGCCTCAGTTCGGCCGGCACCCTTCCGCGGCCGGCGCCGTTGACAAATAGCTCGGCATCCGCCGGCTCGACCTTGAAGTGGACCACGCCCTCCTGGGCCCTCAGCTGGACCTCAAGCCCCCTGACCTCCCCGCTGGCGAGGGTGACGTTGCGGCCGGCGCGTTCATAGCCGGCTTTGGAGAGCTGAATGTCGTGCTCGCGGCCCGGGCCGACCTCGACCTCGACCGGCGTCAGACCGGCATAGCGCCCGTTGACCAAAACGCTCGCCCCCGGAGGCTGGGACCGGATCGCAAGCCGTCCGTCAGCCGGCTCCAGGCGCACCTCGGGTAGGGTCACGGGCATTCCGGCGACGACCTCCACGAGTCCGCGCCAGCTCTTGTGGCGCTCGGCGCTGATTTCGATCGCGTGCGTCCCCGCCGAGAGCTCCAGTTCGATGGGGGTCTTGCCCATCGGCTTGCCCTCCACCGCAACGGCCGCGCCGGCGGGGACGGAGCTGAGGCGGACGCCGGCCCAGTCGGGGGCCAGGGCCAGGGTGATCTCCTGCAGCCTGCCGCAGCCTGCGACCTCCACCTCAACGGCAGCCGGCTGATAGCGTTCGCTGCGGATCTCGACGCGGCGGCGGCCCGGGGGCGCCTCGACCAACTCCGTTGAAACGGCGCCGAGGAGGCGGCCGTCGACCCGAAGCTCTGCCGCCGGGATCCTCTCCTCCGGCCGGCCGTAGCGGTGGGCCTGGACGCGCAGCCGGCCGGGGAGCTCCTGGAAGGAGAGCCGAATCTCCTGGCGCTCGTCCGCTCCGACCTCGAAGGGATGCACGATATCGCGGTGACATGCGAGCGCGGCCCGCAGCTCATAGGTCCCGGGCCGCAGGAGGTAGTGGCCACCGATGCGCGGGGTGACCCATCCGCCGGAGAGTGCGAGCGCATCGGCGGCCGGGTCCAGGTGGATCGTCACCTGGCGCGCCGTGAGGACGAACCAGAGCGCGCCCGCCAGCACCGGGAGGAGGAGGCCGGCGGCGATCATCCCCACCCATCCGGCCGCGCGCCGCACCCTGCCGTGTCCGCCTCTCCGCCCGCCGCGGAAGGGGACCGGTGTCACGAGGATCGGCTCGTTCGGGATCGGGTCGCGCGGTTCTTTTTCCGGCATCGGCGGATCTCGGCATCCTCGATTTAGCTTTCAAGTAAGTTGGGTCTTCTTCTTGTGGGAGCGGCATCTCCTGACCGCCGTAGCCGGAGGCAAAGGCTGGTGGCCGCGATGTTTTCGTGGCTGGGGCCTACTCCGCCGAAGTACAGGCTACGAAGTCCGGGAGCCACTCCCACAAGGGCGACACTCCATTATCGACAGGATGGCGCAGGGCGTCATCAGCTGTTTTTTACGAAGTCGTCAACTTTGACCTTGCAGTAGATCGAAACGCGGACCGGCTCCGCGCCCGGCCGGACGACCAGATCGAGACGCTCGTCCCGGTAGCCGTCGCGCGAGCCCACCACGGTGTAGGTCCCCGGGCGCAGGCTCAGATCACGCGCGGCGAAGCGGCCGAGCCGGCCGACGCGATAGACGGAGATCTCGGTCAGTCGGTCGGATTCGATCGTGACGCGGACCGGAGTTTGGGCGGCCTTCACCAGGGCGGCCAGATCCTGCGCCGCGGCCCGCAGGCGGGGGCTCTCGGGAGGTGCCGCTTGGATCTCCTGCAGCAGGTCGACGGCTTTCGCCAACTGGGCGTCGGAGTCGAGCCGCGCCGGTTGGGTCGCAAAGAAGGCGATCCGCCGCTCCAACGTCACCATCGCCGCGGTGCGCTCCCGCCCCTGCTGGGCGAACCGGAGGGCCGGCTCCAGCGCCAGGGCTTCGTCGTAGGCCGCAAGGGCGGCCGCCCACTCCTCGCGCTGTTCGGCGGCAAGCGCCCTTGCCCGCACGGCCTCGATCCGGGCGGTGCGCAGGCGGCCCTCGGCCTGGGCCAAGGCCTCCGCCACCTCGGGCGCTTCCGGCCGCAGGGCTTTGGCCTTTATAAAACGGGCTTTCGCCTGGTCCGGGTCTCCGGCATCCAAAGCCCGGAAGCCTTCCGCCATCCAGCGGCGGAATTCCTCTGTCCGCAGGCGGGCTTTGACCTGCTCGAGCCCGTCGCGGGCCTCTGGAGACTGCGGGTCGAGCCGCAAGGCCTCCTGAAAGTCGGACCGGGCGGCGGAGAGCTCCCCGGCGGCCGCCCGGCGCTCCGCGGAGGCGAGGCGCTCGCGCAGCGCCGTCGCGGAGGGCCCGGCCTCCGGTGGCGCGCCGGGGCCGGCAGATGCCGCCGCGTCCATGGGCGGCGAGGAGGCGCTCCGGGGCGCGGGTGCGGCGGCAGGGGCTTCCGGCGGGGGTGAGGCGAGCGGCACGGGCGCCCCGGCCGGCGGCGCGGCCGCAGGCGTGGCCACGGGATGGCGGGAGAGGTGCCCGATCCACCAGAGGCCGCCGGCCGCGAGCGCGGCGAGCAGCACCAGGGCGGCCCCCACCCCCACCCGGCGCGGCTTCCGTCCTGCAGAAGGAGGGTCCCCGGCCGGTGCGCGTCTCACCCGGATGGGGGCGATGATCTCTTCACCCCGCGGGGCTGAGGAGTCGCTGGAGCTCATCCGCCGAACCCCGTCTCGGCGCGGTAAATTTCGCGCAGCAGCTCGCGCCAGCGCCGGAACTGTTCCTCGGCCGGGCCGGACAGCTCATAGGTCTTGCCCTCGAACTCCACCAGGACCGGTTTCATCTCGCTGCCGAAGGTTTCGCTCAGCTCGCGGATGGACTCGGAGTGCATCTCCGCCTGTTTGGAGATGTTGATCCCGTTGACGATCACCTGGCCGCCGATGACGATCATGCCGATCTCAAGCGGCCCGATCCCCCTCTGACTGGCGCCCATGGCGATGGCGCCCGCCACCAGGAGCGCGCCTCCCACTGCACGGATCAGGGCGTCGCGCTCGATTTTTTCGCGCGCCTGCCGCTCCTCCAGGTTGCTCCTGCGCCAGCTCTCGTAGGAGGGCCACATCCGGGCATAGAAACTTTCGTACTGCTGGTTGAGGTTATCCACGAAGAGGTGCTCCCGTTCGCGGATCTTGAGCAGGCGCGCCATCATGGCATCCCCCTCGGCCGGCAGCCGGTTGACGGTGAGAGTGTCGCCCGGCCCCTTTTTGAGATAGCCCTCGTAGGCTTCGGGCGCGAAGCGCTGGGAAAACCTCAGCTGCGAGAGGGTGCGCAGGCGCTTGGCCTCCGCGGGGGAGAGCTTCAGGCGCTCTGCGGCGAGGTCGTTGGCGATACGATTGTAAAGGTCCTGGAAGGCATCCTTTTCGCCTGGCTGGAGGGCGGCGTAGGAGGAGGTGGTGGCCTCGGCTTCATAGGTTCGGTCCAGCCAGAGTCGCCCGGACGCGTCGCGGGCGTCGATCCGGATCGCGAGGGTCTCGCCGTGCGATTCCACGATCCTGCCCTTTACCAGCAGGTCCACGCTGTCGGTTTCGGCCGGCAGAACCCGGACGGCCCCCCACTGGCTGCTCTGCTGCAGGGTGGTCTTTAAATGGTAGGGGAGAAAATTCTGCTCGGCCTTGCGGATCTCGATGTGGGTGCCTTCGTTACGGGCTTTTTCCGCGTCCATCGGCTCGGAATCGAAAACGACGATGCCGACGTCCAGGAGCTGCTCCTCGGGAATCTCCTGCGCGGCCGGTAGGATGGCGGTGGGCCCGACCTTGACCGTGGCACAGGCCGTGTTCAACAGGAACCAGCCGACCAGCAACAGGAGGGCCGCCACGCGCTGCCGCTTCGCAGGTCGTTGGTAAACAAGCAACGGAGCGTCAGCCACGGCGAGCGAAAATGCAAGGTGCGCAGTCCCGTCGCGGCGGGATGAGCCGCCACAAGAGCCGCACCACACCGGATCACAGCCCGCGGCGCCGTTTTTGGACATCCGGTCATGGCTTGGCCCGGCTCTTCTTGTAGTTTTCATATTCCTTCCACAGCTTGGCCTTGAGCTCGGGGTCCGTCTCTTTCTCGGCCGCCTCGCGCAGTTGCCGGGCGACGATATCGTCATCCGGGTCCGGGGTGTAGCTGCCGCTTTGCGTCCCCGTCCCGCCCGGCCCCCAGCCGCTGCCGGGCGTCTGGGAACCCGCGCCGGCGGCATCGCCTGTCTGGCCGCGGCCCCCGGAGGCCCCGGCCGCGCCCACTTCCCGCCCGCTCCCATCGGCGCTGTCGCCGCGGGTCTCCCCTGCGGAGCCTTTCTCCGCTGAAGGTCCCTCCCGACCCTTTTCCGCGGCTTCCCGGCCGGCCGCCGCCGCCGCTTCGGCCATTCCCTGCAGCCGTTTGGTTGCGGCCGCCTGAATGAGCCGGAGCTCCCGCAAAAGCATCTCGTCGAAGGCCGCCAGGGATTCGTTGAACTGGCGGTCCAAGTCTTTGAGGCGGTCGGCAGGGTCTTCGGCGGAGCCCGCGGGTGGGGGCGGGGAGGGCCTGGCGGCTGCTTCGGACCGCACCCGGTGGGCGTTGGTGGCCGCCTCCATCCGCGCCACCAGCCCCTGGTGTTCGACCACCATCTCCTCGACCCGGGCCAGGTAGGCGCGATAGGCCGTCACCACGTCGGCCGAGGCCTGGCCGGACGCCTCGAGGGCGGCCACCTCCTCCGCGATGCGGTCACGGGTCTGCTCGCTGAGCTTCAGATTCTCCCGTGCTCTCCGGAGATCCTCCGGGGCAGCGGCCGGGGGCGGTGAGGACCCCGGTGCTGAAACATAAAGCATCAGGACGGCCCATGCGGCGGCTATGAAAAGATGCGGTTTCACGGTGCCGGTTTTCGCCTGTGCGGCATAGAGTATAACTGGTTGATTTGATGAAAATTATGGTTTATAAAATATGTTTTCCGAGGACGGGTGTCAAGCAACAGCCGGCCGCCTCCGTGCGGGCGGAGGATCTCAGAAGGAAAAAACCGCCTTGAGCGGCTCAAAGCGGTTTTTTCAAGGGTGGCGGAGAGACCGGGATTCGAACCCGGGATACCCCTTTCGGAGTATACTCGCTTAGCAGGCGAGCGCCTTCGACCTACTCGGCCATCTCTCCGTGAAGCCAGGAAAAGTTTTAGGGTCAGGAGACTGTTATGGTGTGAACGAAGCCCATCAGCCTGCCCGCCGCATCGGTGCCGGCCGGCTGGGGATGAAATCACGCAGTGATTTCATGGCGGAGGGAGTAGGATTCGAACCCACGTCCCGTTGCCGGGAAACGGTTTTCAAGACCGCCGCTTTCGACCACTCAGCCATCCCTCCCAAGAAAAATGTATCTATCATTTCAGTGCTCGATCGGTCAACATTTTTTGCTCGACCCGCCGGCCGGTGCGAATTCCTCACCGCGGCTGCCGGCATCTGTCGACCGGATCCAATACGCGGTACGGAGCGCCCGAGCCCGCAACGCAACCCGGTAGAAGGAGAAAATGATGGGCCGCAACGATAACATCGTTCTTATCGGCATGCCCGGGGTGGGCAAGAGCACGGTGGGGGTGCTCCTGGCCAAGCGGTTGGGCCTGGGCTTCATCGACATGGACATCCACATCCAGCAGCGGGAGGGCTTGAGTCTTCAGGCCCTCATCGCGGCGCACGGGGCCGAGGCTTTCTGTCGGATCGAGGAGCGCCACATCCTCTCCCTGGCGCTCGAGCGGCACGTCATCGCCCCCGGCGGCAGCGTAGTGTACAGCCCGCGGGCCATGGCCCATCTGAAGGCGGGCGGGTTCGCCATTCACCTGGACATCACGGTCGCGCACCTGCAGCGGCGCCTGGACGACGTCGATGCCCGCGGGGTCGTCATCGCCCCCGGGCAGACGATCGCAGATCTCTATGCCAAGCGCCGGCCGCTCTACCGCGCCTACGCCGACGCCACCGTGGCGACCGGCGGGCTGACGCCCGAGGAGGTGGTGGGGAAGGTGATCGCTGCGATCGGGGAACTGGAGAAAACCGCCCGTTCGTGAGCGATGCGGTCGGCTGGCTTCGGGACAAGATACCGGATGCGGGATAATGCCTTGATCCGGGATACGTGATGGGGGATGCAGGATGAAAAAAAGGGTATCTCTTCTTATCCCGTATCCTGAATCCTGCATCTCGCATACGGCATCTCAACTCATACTCCCCAAGCCGCCGGCTATCGCACCACGCTTCCGCCGGAGCCCGGGCTATTTCGATCCTGGTTCACCAGGGTCTTCCGAGAGCGCCGCCCGCCCGATGGACGCCGGGCCGAATTTGCGCTGGATGGCCTCGAGCGTACGGTCCACTTTCTCCCAATCCTCCCCGGAGCCCTCCGCCTCGGCGAAGACCTCCAGCTGGCGGGGGAAGTCGGCCGGCATGAACCCCGTGGCGCCGAGGCCGACCAGGCGGATCGGCTGGCCGGGACGGTGCTGCTCCAGCAGGCGGATGGCCCGCCGGTAGAGCTCCCGGGCGGATCGGGCCGGGGGTGAGAAGGTCACGCGGCGGGTGTGGAGGGTGAAATCGGCGTGCCGGAGCTTGAGGACGACCGTGCGCGCCTGGACCCCCTCCCGGCGCAGCCCCGCGGCCACCTCGTCGGCCTGCTGGAGGAGGCAGCGGGCGAGCTGGTTGCGGTCGTGCGTATCCGCGGCCAGCGTGCACTCGCTGCTGATGGACTTGGCCGGCGTATCGGGTGAGACGGGGGTGGCGTCGATCCCATGGGCGAGCTCGAGCAGCCGGGCGCCGTAGCTGCCGAAAATCGGGGTGAGGATCTCCACCGGGATCGCGCGGATCTCCCCCAGAAAACGCACCCCGATGGCTTTCAATTTTTCGAGGGCCTTCGGGCCGACCCCCGGCACCTTCTCCACCGCCAGCCGGTCGATGAAGTCGCGGACCTCTTCCGGGCCGATGACGGTCAGGCCGTCGGGCTTGTTGATGTCCGAGGCGATCTTGGCCAGGAACCGGTTGGGCGCCGCCCCGACCGAGCAGCTCAGCCGCAGCGCCTCCCGCACCCGCTGCTTGATCATGCGGGCCGCCTTCAGGGGGGCCCCGTGCAGGCGTTCGGTGCCGCTCAAGTCCACGAAGGCCTCGTCGATCGACACCGGCTCGACCTGCGGGGAGACCTCTTGCAGAATGCCCATGATCGCCGCCGAGAGCTCCTGGTAGCGGTCCATGCGCGGCCGGACGAAGACGCCCTGGGGGCAGAGCCGGCGTGCCTGGAACATCGGCATGGCCGAGTGCACCCCGCAGCGGCGCGCTTCGTAGCTGGCCGCTGCCACGACCCCGCGCCCCGAGGTGCCGCCGACGATGACGCAGCGCCCCCGCAGCTCAGGGCGGTCCAGCTGCTCCACCGCGGCGTAGAAGGCGTCCATGTCGAGGTGCAGGATCATGCGGGGCCTCCTCCCGGCCGCGTGCCGCCGGAAGATGGGGCTTGTAAAAGCCGGATAAGCGACTATAATCGACAAAACTGTTCAATGAAAATCAAAACCTGACAAAAATGAAAACCATGACGATCAAGCCCATCGAACGGATCGAAGAGATCTCCCTGCTCTACGAGATCAGTACGACCCTGAACGAGCACCTGGACCTCAAGCGCTCACTTTACAAGGTCCTGGACATTCTTTCCAGCGCCATGCACATGGTGCGCGGGACCATCACCCTGCTCGACCCCCTGCGCAACGAGATCAACATCGAGGTCGCCCACGGGATCTCACGCTCCGCCATCGAGCGGGTGCGCTACAAACTCGGCGAGGGGGTCACCGGGCAGGTGATCGAGACCGGCAAGGCCGTCGCTATCCCGCGCATCGGGGACGAGCCGCGCTTTCTGGACCGCACCGCCAGCCGCCGCAAAAAAGAGGACCGGGACCTCTCCTTTTTCTGCGTCCCCATCAAGAAGGGCTCCCAGGTGATCGGGGCCCTCAGTGTGGACCGACCCTACGACGGCTCCTATTCGCTCGATGACGGCAAGCGGCTGCTGTCGGTTATCGCCACTATGATCGCCAGCCACGTCATCAAGCTCGAGACCATCCGGATGGAGAACGAGCGGCTGCGGGACGAAAACCGGCGCCTGCAGACCGAGCTCAAGAGCAAATACAGCATCACCAACATCATCGGCAGCAGCAACCGCATGCGGGAGGTCTACCAGATGGTCTCCCAGGTCTGCCGCAGCAACGCCACCGTGCTCATCCGCGGCGAGAGCGGGACCGGCAAGGAACTGGTCGCCAACTCCATCCACTACAACAGCACCCGCGGGGCCAACCCCTTCATCAAAGTCAACTGTGCCTCCCTGCCTTCCAACCTGATCGAAAGCGAGCTCTTCGGCCACGAAAAAGGTTCCTTCACCGGGGCCATCAAGCAGAAGATCGGCAAATTCGAGATGGCCCACCGCGGCACCATTTTCCTGGACGAGATCGGCTCCATCAACCTGGACGTGCAGGCGAACCTCCTGCGCATCCTCCAGGAAAAGGAGTTCGACCGCGTGGGCGGCCAGCGCACCATCAAGGTGGACGTGCGCGTCATCACCGCCACCAACAAGAACCTCGAGCAGGCCGTCGAGGAGGGGACCTTCCGGGGCGATCTTTACTACCGCCTGAACGTCTTCCCTATCTACATGCCGCCCCTGCGCGAGCGCAAGACCGACATCCTGCTCCTGGCCGACTATTTCCTGGAGAAGTACGCCAAGGAGAACCACAAGGAGATCCGGCGCTTTTCCACCCCGGCGATCGACATGCTGATGCAGTACCACTGGCCCGGGAACGTGCGGGAGCTCGAGAACTGCATCGAGCGCGCCGTGCTGCTCTGCGAAGAGGGGGTCATCCACAGCTACCACCTGCCGCCGACCCTGCAGACCGGCAAGGAGTCCGGCACCCTGCCGGCGCTCTCGCTCGAGGAGGCGGTCGCCAACCTGGAGCGGGAGATGATCATCGACGCTCTCAAGAACACCCGGGGCAACATCACCAGCGCCGCCAAGATCCTGCAGACCACCGTGCGCAAGTTCGCCTACAAGGCGCAGCAGTACAAGATCGACTACCGCACCTACCGGGGATGATGCAGAGGGTTGCGGCTTCAATCCCAGGGCTTCGGCAGGCCGGCGCGGATCTTGCGCGAAAAACCCGGGTCGTTGCCGACGGCACGCACTTTCGGGTTGAGGTGGCTGCGCTGGCGGAGCTCGTCGAAGGGTATGCGTGTATCGAGCGTTCCGAGTTCGTACGCATACTGGGGTGCGTACCCGGACAGCAGCACCTTCCAGTTGTATCTCGCCAAGCCTCCGAAGGCCCGCACGTGGCGCACCACGTTCGTGGTGCAGTTGGTGGTCAGGGTGTTGTACCATTCCGGCTGGTCTTTCATGGAATTGATCTGCCGGATGTACTCCAGGAAAAACCGGCGGGCGTTTTCGCGCGAGAGGCGGGTCCGATAGAGGTAGACATCCTCCGGCGGGTTGCGGAAGTCGGTGCGCACCCGGATCAGGTCGCGCTCATCGCCGACGATGTAGGTCAGCTCGTATTGCTTGAAAATGCCCTTGAGGGTCGAGTACGCCTCGCCTTGCTCCTTGCGGATTTCAATGGAGAAGGCCACGAAATCCTGCTCCTGAAAACCGAAGCTGATCATCACGTGTGCGATCGCATCCCCCATCCAATAGACCGCGATCAGGTCGACCGAATCCAAATGCCTCAGATCGAAGGTCTTGTCGTAGTAGTGTGCGTCGAAGTCCGCTTCGGTCCGGTACTGGAGGTTGCGAATGTTGTGGAGGGTCACCCGTTCTCCCTCAATGCTGGCAAACGGCAGCACGGCCACATCGGCCTGCCAATCGCGTCCATTCGAGGCCGGAATGGTCAGCCACCACACCACGATGGCGGCAAAGACCACCAAAAACCCGATCAGCGTCCGCATCCGGTTTGGTAGGAAAATAAATGCCAGCACCGTTGCGAGCGCGAATCCGCCCGCCAGGCCGGTCCGCAGCCAATCACCGGGAAGATCCGACCAGTAAATGGCCAGCGTCGCCCAGCCGGTCATCAGGAGGACGATGGATAGGCCGGCGAGGAGGGTGATCCCTTTCAAAATTCGGAGCATTGCTCTTTACTCCCTCAGTCAATTTCCATGTCAGAGTGAGCCGCCCACATAAACACGAAACGTCACGAAATGTCTAATAAGTGGCTTTTGCGCATAGATGCCAGAAACGCCCCGAGCATGACGAGGGTCAGGCCTGAAATCGTCAGGTAAAGGGTCAGCAGGCCGAATTGTGCCAGGATGGTTGTGGCCATTAATGGGCCCAGCGCGTTTCCCACAAAGCGTCCTGAATTCAGAAACCCGAGGGTCGTTCCGCCCCGGCCTTCGCCGGCGAATGCCGAGAACACCAGAGGGATCACAGCGGCGATCACGCCTGCCTGAAGCACTCGGATTATAGTGAAACTGTAAACACCGCCGCTGAAATAAAGCAGACCCTGCAGGAGGGCCGCCGCCAGACAGGCAACGGTGATGATGCGGGCAATACCCGTTCTGGAAGCCAGGCCGACCAGGAGGTAATTGCCGGCGAAGGCCGCCGCCATGTAGACCATCATGATGGTTCCGGCCGAGGTGATGGCCGCCTGCTCCGTTAGCTGGAAGCCCTCCAGGATGTGCGGCAGAATACTCGGCAGGAACATGAGATGAATGGTCCCGATGATGGTAAGCCCCCACCCCCATAGGA
>JBFYWX010000239.1:0-16643 GCA_041310825.1 Desulfobacteraceae bacterium
GCGGCCCTCCTCGTCGAGATGCGTGAATTCGGCCATCGATCTATATCCTTTGTGTGTCGTCCCGGTGGTGCAGGCGATTGATACCCCGTGGGTGTGATCAGCCCCCCCGCGTTGGACCGGAAGAGTTTCTGTAGGAGCGGCTTCCGGCCTTCGCAGCCAGGCTGCTTCGGCGGAGTCGGCTCCAGCCGCGATTCAAAACGACATGAAGTTCACCGCGCCTCAGGTTCCCTCCGTCCAGAGCACCTTATTGCCCATGGCCCAGAGCGCGCGCACGACGGCCTGCGCGTTCTTGCCCTCCATGCGCAGGAAATACATGGTTGCCCAGCCGAGTTTCGGGTAGCGCAGGAACGTGTGCAGCCGGCATCCGTGCGTGAGGCAGAGGCCGGCGTAATCATGGTCGCCTTCGGCCGGCCGGCCGGGTTCTTCGAAGATGATGGTGACTCCCGTGCCGGAAGAAAGGATGGCGTGCAGGGCCTTGAAGACATCCGACTCGGTGATGATCCCCTTGAGCTTTCCATCCTGTAGCACCGGTAGCCCGCCGATCCGTTTTTTGAGCATCAGGTCGGCGGCCTTGGCCAGAGGATCGTTCGGCCCCACGGTAGCCATGTTGGCGATCATGATGTCCCGAACTGGTACCTCCATTCCGTCCTCGCCGGCCGTGGTGGAGGCCTCTCCGCAGGTGCCCGGCAAAACCCGCAGCAGATCGCGCTCGCTCACGATGCCGAAGAGCTTGCCGCCCGCGACCACCGGCGCCCGCCGGATCCTGCGCCGCTTGAACTCGGCCAGGGCCTCCCGGCAGGGCTGCTCCGGGGAGAGGGTGAAGAGGTCGGTTGTCATGAAGTGTCGTGCCAACATAGGCGGCCTCATTTCATCGGACTGCCGCGCAGCGGCAGCCCCGGGTCACAGGTACTGGGGCAGGCGGCGGATGCTGTAACGGTGGCCGATCTTACGTCCGAGTAGATGAGGCGGTCGATCGTCAGGGCCAACGGGCTTTCGCCCGCGGCGGATTCCAGGGTCAAGTCGAGCTGCTGCGATATCATCGCTTCCTCCTCGGCGTTGCGCTCAAACCAGTTTCGCTAGGACCAGCGCCAGATCGGGGAACACCACCAGTACCCCGATCATGATGAAAAGGCCGATCACAAACGGCAGGCTGCCGATCATCACCTCACTGATGTTTCCTTTCTGGCGGACCCCCTGGACCACATAGAGGTTCAGCCCCACCGGGGGGGTGATCAGGGCCATCTCGATCAGCAGGATCAGCAGAATGCCGAACCACACCGGGTCGAACCCGGAATTGATGATCACGGGGGTGACGATCGGCACCGTGATGACCATCAGCGATAGGGTCTCCACGAAAAAACCCAGAACGACGTACATCACGATGATGACCAGGAGGGTTTTCATGGCCGAAAGCCCCAGGTTGTTCACGAAGCGGGTTAACAGCTCCGCCAAGCCGACGGAGTCCAGGACGAAGTTGAGGTAGTTGGCCGAGATCAGGATCAGCATGATCATGGCCGTGGTGCGCATGGTCCCTTCCATGACCTCTTTGATGAACGCCCCGGTGACGGTCTTGTAGCGCGCGGCCAGCAGGACCGAGGCGATGACGCCCAGAGCGGCCGACTCCGTCGGGGTGGCCCAGCCGGCGTAGATCGACCCGATGACCACGGCGAAGATGAACAGCACCGGGAGGAGATCCTTGAGGCTGGAGAAACGTTCTTCCCAGGTGGCGGAGCGCTTGCCGCCGCTGAGGCCCGGTTTGAATAGGCAGATGACAAGGATGACCAGCATGAAAAGAACCGCCAGCAGCACCCCCGGAACGATCCCGGCCATGAAGAGCTGGGGGATCGAGGTGTTCGTCAGAAACCCATAGACGATCAAGTTGATCGAGGGCGGAATCAGAATTCCGAGGGTCCCGCCGGCGGCGATGGTGCCGGCAAAGAACCCCTCGTGGTACCCGTAGCGGCGCGCCTGCGGGAGCGCCACCGTGCTGATGGTGGCCGCGGTAGCCACACTCGACCCGCTCGTGGCGGCGAACATGGCCGAGGTGCCGATGTTGGCGTGCATCAGACTCCCGGGAAGCCAGGAGAGCCACTTGTCCAGAGCGCTGTAAGTGCGTTTGGCGATTCCGGCCCGCAGCAGGATCTCTCCGAGCAGCACGAAGAGCGGAATGGCGAGCAGCAGAAAGTCCGTGCTGGCCGCCCAGAAGATTTCCCCCATGACCCGGTGCAGGGGGTAGCTCGAAAAGATAAATCCCAGGGCAAGCCCCAGCACCAGGATGGCGATCGCCACCGGGATGCTCGCCATCAGGAGCAGGAGCAGGATGGCCAGAGTGACGAGGATGGTCATACGGCCCCTCCTCCCGGGTGGCGCGGTTCCACGGGCCCGGCTTCCTCCTCGATCTCCTCCTTGATGGTGGTCGCCCCCGAGAGTTGTTGCGCTCCCGCGGTGTCGCCCGCCCGCATCCGGTGCAAGGTGCCCGCCAGCAGGATGAATACCATCAGGGTCAAGGTCAGGATCCCGGCAAACCAGAGCCCCTGCGGGATCCAGAGCGGGGTGGCCAGCGGGGTGTTGGCGACCGAGCTCCTCTGGATGGAGGTCAAGAGGACCCGGAAGGCGAAATAGGAAACCACCAGGGAGCAGAACCCGAAGAGGGCCAATGACAGAACGTCCAGCGACTGGCGCATCCACTGCGGCAGGCGTACGTAGAGCACATCGATCCGGATGTGGGCCTTGCGCAACAGCGCGTAGCCGAAGGTCCAGCTGGAACTGATGGCCAGGGCATAGTTGGAGAGCTCGTCCGCCCCCCCCATGGAGATGGTAAAAACCTTGCGCAGGACGACTTCGACGGCGATCAGAATTGCGGTGGCGAACAGGATTCCGCCGCCCACCCAGGCGGTCCAAGTCGAAAACCTGTCCGATAGCCGTATCAGTCGCTCCATGGAACGGTTTCCTCACGCGGCGGCAGTATCGACGGCCGCCTATTCATTCGGCCGGTTGACCTCACCTTGGCCCTCCCTCTCCCCTGCAATCGTGGGAGAGGGTCAGGGAAAGGGGGTGGCGCCGGGACCCATCGGTGGAAGCAAACGGCCGGTTATTTGGCTTCAAGCCCCACCAGTTTGCCGATCGACTCGTTCCACTTGCGTACGGTGGCGGCGTCCACCTTCTTGCCCCACGCGGGGAGTACGTTGTTGACCAGGACCGCCCGGGCGGCCTTCTCGTCGCCGGGGGTGACCGGGATCACCTCCAGTTTGCCCGGTGCTCCATGCGGGCAGGCGCCGCTGCCGCTCAGACAGGCGATCCCCTCCTTGGTCTCGCGCGCGGTCACCTCCCAGGCGGGCTTCTCGAGCTTCTCCTTGATCAGGCGCTGGAGCTTGGCCTGCTGGTCGGGCGTCAGGCTCTTCCAGGTGTCCAGGCTGATGGTGCCGATGACATAGTCCCACCCCCCGATCGGCAGCGGGTAGACATACTTGGAGACCTCGCCCCAGCCGGCGCTGTAGCCGGAGAGGCTGCCGGTGACGGCACCGTCCACGACCCCGCGCTGCAGCGCCTGCGGGACCTCGCTGAAGGCGAGCGTCACCCCGGTGGCCCCCAGCGCGGTCACGAACTCGGAGGTGGTCCAGCCGCTCGCGCGGATCTTCTTGCCCTTCAGGTCGGCAAGGCCCTTGATGGGTGCGTTGCTGAAGAGCACCTGGGCCGGGTAGGGAACCACGCTCAAGAGCTTGACCTTGAAATCCTTGGCCAGGTATTCGTCCAGGACCGGCGTGTAGGCATCCACCACTTTGCGGGCCAGCTCGAGATCGTTGGCCAGGGCCGGAAGATCGAGACCGGCCAGGGCCGGGGAGTCATCCACCACGTAGTCGGCCACGGTGTGGACCACGTCGTAGACCCCCATGCTCATCGACCGCAGCACGGCCGGCCCCTTGAGGTTGACCTGGCCCAGGGAGGTCAGCGAGGTTTTAATCCCGAGCTCTTTCGGCACCACTTCGGTCCAGAAGGGCTGTTCGAAATTCTTGAACATCGTCAGGCTGTTCCAGCTACCGACCACGCGCAGCTCGGATGGGCCGGCGGCGATAGCCGGCGCGCCGAGGAACAACAACCCGCACATTACAAGGCAGATCCAGAGTTTCGTTTTCATGGAGCTCTCCTTTTCATAGGTTAAGGTCAATGGGTTTGCCGGTTTTTTTATTGCCTCCCAGCATCCCCGCTTTCAAGTAAGTTGGGTTTTTTTCTTGTGGGAGTGGCTCCCGGCCTTCGTAGCCTGTACTTCGGCGGAGTAGGCTCCAGCCACGATGACATCGCGGCAACCAGCCTTTGCCGCTGGCTACGGCGGTCAAGAGAAGCCTCTCCTACAAAATCTGAACGTACTCGCTGACGAAGCGCTGCCGCAGGCGGCGTGCAACGCTTCCAAGCCTTCCAGCCGTGCCTAATTCCTCCGCTAAACCGCGTACGCCTCGTTCTTCAGGTCGCTCACGAACATGTAGCCCGGCGCATGGGTGACGGCGAACGGCAGCCGCGCCTTGAGGAGCACGTTCTGCGGGGTGACGCCGCAGGCCCAGAAAACGGGGATCTCGTCCTCCAAGATCGCCACCGGGTCCCCGTACTCGGGGTGGGTGATATCCCGGATCCCGATCATTCCGGGGTAGCCGACGTGCACCGGCTCCCCGTGCACCTCCGGGTAGCGGCCGGTGATGATGCAGGCCTGCGCGACCCGGGTGCGGTGGACCGGCCGCATGCTGACCACCATCTCCCCGTGAAACGGGCCGACGGGAGCAAGCGGGATAGTGGTACGGTACATGGAGACGTTCTTTTTTTCGGCGACGTGGCGCAGGTGGATTCCCGCCTTGATCAGGGCCTCCTCGAAGGAGAAGCTGCAGCCGAGGAGAAAAAAGACCAGGTCGGGCCGCATGAAGCCCTGGATGTCGGCGACCTCGTGGCGCATCTCCCCGTCGATCCAGACCCGGTAGCGGGGCAGGGTGTCCGCAAGGTCCGCCCCGGGGGCCAGTTTGGCGGTTTTCGAGGTGCCCGGACCCACGGTTTCCAGCAGCGGGCAGGGCTTGGGGTTCGCCCGGCAGAATCTCTCAAAATCGGCGGCATAGGCCTCGGGGAGGGCCACGAGGTTGGCCTGGACGTAGCCGTCGCAGAAGCCGGCCGTAGGCGCATCGAATTTTCTCTCACTGGCGAGTCGTCGCAGTTCGGCAGGTGTCATCGGGTCTCACCCTCCTGAGCAGTTGTGCCGGCAGGTTAAAAGGGATAATGATGTTTGTCAACACGTGGCGCCCTCTATCGGCGTAATTTTCAGCATGGCGCGGTTTTTAGGCGGGAGCGTCATCTCTTGACCGCCGTAGCCAGCGGCAAAGGCTGGTTGCCGCGATACCATCGTGGCTGGAAGCCGCCCCTTACCTCTATCATGATCTCAGCCAAGCGGCATGAGTCGCTGTCAAGGAGCTTCCGAAATGAAAAACGGTTTCATCATCGCCATGGCCCAGGTCGAGTCTTCCCCGAACCCCCGGGCCAACCTGGAGAAGGCCCGTACCATTTCGGACCAGGCCGCCGCACGCGGGGCCGACCTGCTCGTTTTCCCGGAGATGTTCATGGGGCTTCCCGCCCCGGAGCGCCCCCCGGCGCGGATCGCGGCCGAGGACAAAGGGGAGTTTTCAAAAGGTCTCGCCGCGGTGGCGGCCGGCGCCGGTCTCTTCATTGCGGCCGGCTGCTGGGAGGAGGGCCCGCAGAGTGGGCGCGCCTACAACGTCGCGCGCATCTTTTCTCCCGCGGGCCAAACGGTTGCCGCCTATCGCAAGGTCCACCTCTTCGACGCCTTGAGCGTACGCGAGTCCGACACCATGGCCCCCGGCGATGCCCTGCCGCCGGTCGTGGAGATTGCCGGGGTTCAGGTCGGGGTTGCGATTTGCTACGACCTGCGCTTTCCGGAGCTCTTCCGCCACCTGGCCCTCCAGGGGGCGCAGGTGATCGTGCTGCCTTCGGCCTGGTACCAGGGGCCGGTCAAGGAGGTGCATTGGACGACGCTTCTGCAGGCCCGGGCGATCGAAAACACATTGTATGTGGCCGGCTGCAACCTGGTGGGGGGCGCCTTCTGCGGCCGCAGCGCGCTCTTCGACCCCTTCGGGATCCAGGCGGTCGGCGCCGGCGAAGGCGAGGAGCTCATCACCGGCAGCGTCGACCCGGAGCGGATCCGTGCGGTGCGGAAGAAGCTCCCATCGCTCGATAACCGCCGCCTGGCGATCGACCGCCTGCAGCTCCGGCCGGAATTGCAGCGCACCGGAGGTGCCTCATGAAGACCATCGGTCTGATCGGCGGCATGAGTTGGGAGTCGACGGTCCCCTACTACCGACTGATCAACGAGGCGGTGCGCGAGCGCCTGGGCGGCCTGCACTCCGCCAAGGTGGTTCTCTACAGCGTCGATTTCCACGACATCGAGCAGCTCATGCAGCGCGGGCAGTGGGAGGCGGTCGGCGCCGCGCTCGGTAAAGCCGCGGCCGTACTCGAATCGGCCGGGGCGGACTTTCTGGTCCTCTGCACGAACACGATGCACAAGGTGGCCGGAGCCATCGAGGCCGTCGTGGGGATCCCGCTCCTGCACATCATCGACCCGACCGCCGAGGCGATCCAGCAGGCGGGGCTCACGACGGTCGGCCTGCTCGGCACCAGCTTCACGATGGAGCAGCCCTTCTACCGTGACCGGCTGCAGGAGCGCCACGGTTTGCGCGTGCTGATCCCGGAGGCGGAGGAACGCGCCATGGTCCATCGTGTGATCTTCGATGAGCTCTGCCTGGGGAAAGCGGTCGACGCCTCGCGCCGCGACTACGCGAAGGTCATCGACCGGCTGGTGGGGCAGGGGGCCGAGGCCGTCATCCTGGGCTGCACCGAGATATCGATCTTGATCGGCCCGCAGGAGAGCCGCGTTCCGCTCTTCGACACGACGAGCCTGCATGCACGGAAAGCCGTGGAATGGGCGCTGGCAGGCTAGGAGGCTGGGAAGCGGGGAGGATAGGAAAAGGGCTCCCCGCCTTATGAGTATTTCGTACCCGTACCCGTACACGACTCAACCTTACTGAAAAGGCTCATCCGTGAACGTGAACGAGTACCGCTTCGCTGTGCACGGGTACGTGTCCTCGACGAATCCCGGCCTGGACCGGATGAGGTCGTTTGTGGATGGTCAACGTGGTAAAGGAGAAGTCCATATGCCGCCGATCGCGTTCCAGGACCAGATCCCCGACAACAACTGCTACGGTTGCGGGCCCGGCAACCGGGAGGGGCTGCGGATCAAGAGCTTCTGGGACGGGGAGGCGGCGGTCTGCACCTATCGGCCCGAACACCACCATTCGGCCGGCCCGCCGCAGTTCCTAAACGGCGGCATCATCGCCACCCTGATCGATTGCCACAGCGTCTGCACCGCCATCGCCAATGCCTACCGGCTGGAAAACCGCCCCGTCGGCTCCGCCCCCCCCATCTGGTGCGTCACGGCCAACCTGAACGTGACTTACCTCCGCCCGACCCCGCTCGACGGCCCGGTGAGGCTGCGCGCCCGGATCACCGCGGCTGGCCCCAAGAAAACCCTGGTGCAGTGCAGCCTCTTTTCGAAGTCGGATGAGGAGTGCGCCCGCGGCGAGGTGGTGGCGGTCAGGGTGCCCCCTACGTGGCGTTATAGCTTAGAACTGGTTTCATATTCTGGATGAACACTATCTTAATCTGTAGGTGCCTCAGGCTGTGATCCGGCAATGTTTGGTTGCAGGCCGACGCTTATTGTGCTACATTACACAAAGTGTGTATATGTCTACAACCATAACATATCATCTCTTTTATTACGGCATAAGGGTCTAAAATGAAGACTGTTTCAGTTCGTGAAGCGCGCCAAGGGCTTTCGAAGCTGGATGAGCTGTTAGGCAGAGAGGACGAAGTGATCATAACTCGGCATGGAAAACCGATAGCCCGGCTGATGAAAATTCGACCTCGAAAACCCATTCCTTCTCATCGAAAACTTCGCGAGAGCATGCCGAAAATGCGCGAAGGAGGCGAAGTTTTAATTCGTGAAGACAGAGATGCCCGATGAACCCGATCGTTTACTTCGACACAAGTGCCCTTGCAAAATGGTACATCAGCGAGTCTGGCTCTGCAGAGGTGGAAAAATACATCCGGCAACACGGTCCTGTTTTCATCAGCGATCTCACCATCGTCGAGATGCGGTGTCTGCTTGCCAGACGACGAAGGGACGGAAGCCTGACCGGAGACATCGATGCCCGAGTTTGGGCTACGTTAAACGAAGATTTGCGCCAGAACCATCTGATTTGCCATGCGGTGCCCGACAAATGGGCTGAAGCGTGTGTGAACCTGGTTTCGATTCTTTCCGATATCCCGCTTCGGACATTGGATGCTATTCATTTGGTGGTTGCAGAGGGAATTCGAGCTGATACCATTGCCACAGCCGATCGCGTCATGGCCTCCGCAGCTGAGGCCATGGGCTTATCCGTTGTTGCCTTCGGCCCAAAGCTCGGTGCTGCCAAAGGTCCGGGATAGGGTCAGACAAAGTATTCGGTTTTTTCGGTGACGGTGGTCTTGATCAGGTTGAGGGTGTCGGTCAGGACGGCGATCACGGTCTCGCGGATGTCCCCGGCCACGATCAGCACCATGACGTCGTCGCCCACGGCGAGGTCCCGGTCTTCGGCGATCGCAACCCGGATGGCGATGATCCCGGGCCGCATGCGCTGCTCCGCCAGGATGCGCTCGAGGCGCTCGTAATCCACGGCGACCTTGAGGCCCCGCACCCGACGCCCGTCCCGCGCAGTCTCGCGCACGACGCCGTTGTGAATCAGCATCATCCCCGCCTTTTTGAATTCCGGCAGCCGCCGGATCTCGGCCGCCATTTTCGCGATGTCCAAGGGCATCACCTCACGTCAGAGTGTTGAAAAATGTAAACGCTATGTAGCTAGGAAGATAGGAGGCTGGGAGGCTAGAAAGCTAAGGGAAAAATTCAGTTTCGGATCTGTCTTAAACTTCCCAGCCTCCTATCTTCCTAGCTTCCCAGCCTCAATCTCTTCGGCCCGAGCCAGGTCCTCGGGCGTGTTGACGTTGAAGAACGAAATCAGGTCGGGGTCCTTTTCGCGCAGTCGGGCCTCCGGGATGTATTTGAACCTATTCTTTTGAAGGGCCATCTGGATCTTGAGCTTGCCTTCCCGGATATGTTCCTCGGCCGGCTTGAGGCAGCGCCGGGAATAGGCCGCGCACATAGGTTCCAGCCCCTGCGACGTCCGCGGCACGATCACGTCGTCCGCGGGCTCGATCTCCGCCAGGACCGTTTCGATCACCTCCCGCTTCAGAAACGGGGTGTCGCAGGCGGAGAAGAAGGCGAACGGGTGGCCGGCATGGAAGAGCCCCGCATGAATCCCGGTCAGAGAGCTCCGCGCCTGGAAGATGTCCGTGACGATCAGGGCATCCCATTCCAGGAAATCGAGCGGTTGATTGGTAACGATGATGATCTCCGTAAATACCTGTTTGAAGACCTCGAATAGCCGGTCCAGGATCCGCACCCCGCCGACCTTAAGAAAGGCCTTGTTCTGCCCCCCATAGCGGGTGCTGAGCCCTCCGGCGAGGATCACGCCTGAACACGGATGCGTCACATGCCCCTCGTTTGTGTCGTGGTAGCCCGAGGCGAGCCCGGACGGCAGCTGCTCCAAGGCTCCGGCCCGAAAAACTGAACGGCGGCCAGGAGTCTTTGAAACAGCGTCAGGATAGGAGAGTTGCGATTTAAAATCAAGGGATTGTGAGACCCCGGCACGATGAATGCGACAGAGTTCCTGCGGAGTCACCCATGAATCTGATCAGCGTGTGACCCCAAAAGGCTCATTTTGTGATAAACAGTAGTTTGCTTGCATGGTTGCTGAAACCTGGCGGCATCGCGATGTGGGTGCGCGATTAATGCATGCGCGTGCGGCCAGGGTCAAAGGACCGCACCCGACCCGCAATTTTTCATGGTTTCAATGAGATGTAAGGGCTCTATGGCGCCATCGGAAAGCAAACCGCTTGAAGGACTGCACGAAGCGTCCGCATTTGAAAGGCTGCTGGCCGAAATTTCGACGCACTTCATCAATCTGCCCGCTGACCGGATCGACAACGAAATCAATTCTGCCCAGAGCCGCATTTGTGAACTGCTTCATCTCGACCGTTCGACCCTTTGGGTCACCTCCGCTGACGATCCCGGAACCCTGGTACTCGCTTATTTCCATCAACCGCCGGGACTCCCTGCGCCACCTGCACGTTTGAACGGAAAGGATTTTTTCCCTTGGACATCGCAAAAGGTCTTAGAGGGAGAAACGTTTGCCATTTCGAAACTAGTTGAGCTTCCGGCGGAGGCACGCCGTGACCGCGAGAGCTTCGCGCTCTTCGGCACCAAGTCCGGCGTATATGTTCCGTTATCCGTCGGCAAAGGGCCCGTATTCGGCTTGTTGACCTTCGCCGTCACTGGTGAGGAGCGGCAGTGGTCGAAGAGGGCCATGAACCAATTTCAACTGGTTGCGCAGGTCTTCGCCAATGCCCTCTCCCGTAAGCGGGCCGATTCGTTGCTGCAAGAGCGTTTGCAATTCGAAGTCATGCTGGCCGATATTACGGTGCGCTTCGTCAATTTGCCGCCGGATCAGGTAGATGCTGCGATCGAGGATGCCCAGCGCAGCGTCTGTGATAGCCTCGGTCTGGACTTGTGTGCGCTCTGGCAGTGGTCGGTCGATACCCCGGGCCTGCTCACGCTGACCCACATTTACCGCTCCCAGGAAGGTCCGCCGCTGCCCGAACCCATGGATGCCGAAGAGTATTTTCCCTGGAGTCGGAGGCAAATGGAGGCGGGCAACATCATCGCGGTTGCATCCATGGCGGGGCTCCCGCCGGAGGCGGCCCGCGACGTTGAAAGTTACAATTATTTCGGAATCAAGAGTACCTGCGTTTGTCCTCTGGCGATAGGGGATGGGTCTTCCCTCGGCGCTCTGGGCTTCAATTGCATGCAGGCGGAACGCACGTGGCCGGAGGCGATCGTGAAGCGGCTGCGCCTGATCACGAATGCCTTGCCGGTGCTCATTTCCTATGTCGGTGCCGACCTGCGCTATCGATTCAACAATGAGGCCTACAGGGCCTGGTTCGGAGTCGACCCGGAGGAGGCCCTGGGGCGTACCATCCGGGAGGTGGCCGGGGAGGGGTTTTTCCAAAGCGTCAGACCCTACCTCGAACGGGCTCTGTCGGGTGAACACGTCCGATGCGCCTTAAATGTAGAAATGGCGGCCGGGCGGCCGTTGTCCGTGGAAGCCATCTATGTGCCGGATATGGGTGAACAAGGTGTCGTGCGGGGCATCTATGTCATGGTGATGGACGTCACCGAGCGCAACCTCGCCCAGCAGGAGTCCAAGCGGTTGCAGGACGAGTTGTTCCATGCCGGGCGGGTCTCCACCATGGGGGAATTGGCCGGAACGCTCGCCCATGAAATCAACCAACCCCTGAGCGCGATCATGAGCAACGCCCAGGCGGCCCGAAGATACCTGGCCGCCCCGACGCCGGATTTGGAAGAAGTGCAGAAGATCCTGAACGATATCGTCAAAGAAGACGCCCGGGCCAGCGAGGTCATCAACCGCTTGCGCGGCTTTTTGAAGAAAGAGAAAATGGAGTTTGCGCCGCTGGACCTCAACGCGGTGTTTATAGAGGTCGTCACCCTCTTAAACAGCTCTGCGGCGCGGCGCGATACCAAGATTTCCATGGAGTTAGCCCCGCGACTTGCTGCCGTGAAAGGCGATAAGATTCAACTCCAGCAGGTGGCCTTGAACCTGGTGCTAAACGCCTTCGAGTCCATGCAGGAGTGCCCGGGTGTGGAGCGCGGGGTTTTGATTCGGACCTGGCGGCAGGACTCCGGGATCCTGGCGGCTGTGACCGACAGCGGCCGAGGCCTCCCCGCGGGAGAAACCGACAAGATTTTCAACGCATTTTATACAACCAAACCCCGCGGGTTGGGCATGGGGTTGTCCATTTGTCGTTCGATCATCAACAACCATCAAGGACGGCTTTGGGCTGAGAACAACCCGGACCGTGGGGCGACCTTTTATTTCAGCCTGCCGGCTGCGACGACTTAGCAGATCGGCATGACACCGGACTGAACCTTCGCAGCCACCTGAGCTATTACCCCGCCGTTGGTCCGGATAGGACCAAGGTCCTATTCTCAAACCCACCTCCTTGCTGATATAACGACAATCACGAAATCGTTTTTTGTAGAAAATATCGACAGCCTGTGGAGGCCCTTAATGAAATCGGCATTGAAGGCAATCGTCGTGGGGGGCTTTCTATTGATGATGGTGCCGCCGGGGCAGACTGCCGAAATCGAAGCCGGTTTCATGGACATGAAATGGTCCACGCCGGCAAAGGGCCTGGAAGGTCTTTCCCGGGTGGGGGGCGACGAAAAGATCGCCTACTATGTGAACCGGCAGCGGAAATACACTTTCTTCGGCAATGAGGTCCCGGCGGATGTAGTTTACGGATTTTACGACGACAGATTTTTTGCAGTCTATGTCGACATAGAAGGCATTGATCTCTTCAGCCAGATCAAGAGCTACATTCAACACAAGTACGGCATACCCACCAAGACCAGCCGCGAAACCCAGAGCGGGCTGACTGCCTCCACCGGCTTGACCACCTACATCTGGAGGCTCAACCAGGTACAAATCAAGTTCAAGCACCAAGAAACGTCCGGCAAGATGAAAATATCCTTATACTACCTGCCCATTGCAAAACAGGCCAATGCGGAAATAGAAAAGAACCTGGAGGCTGAACCGCCCGGATCCCGCTTTGCGATAAACCCGTTCCCTTACCAGGCCGAAGCCATCTGGCAGCAGAGAGAATTTATGAGCTTCTAATCCAAATGCGCAATAAAAGCTTACGGGACCGGTGGGCTTCCTATCGCCGGGCGAAAACGAATGAGCGGCTGAGGAAGGCCGTACTGGGCGAAGTCATAGAGCGCCTGGTGCAGGAGAGCCTGCCGTCGATCCGCCGGGTCGGCGGCTACCGCAAGCAGCTCCTGGCGCCCATCGAAAACGCATTCGCCTATATGGAAAAACTGGTTGGCGCCATCCCCGGCCCGGTTTCACTTACAGCCGGGGCGTGGGATAAGGACCCCCTCATCCATGCCCTTTTCGTCGGTCCCCATGAGATCAGGTCTATTTTGGAAGATAGCTCCGAGGTGAACGATTTTTTCCGAAAAACCGGGGCGGCGGCCGCCCGGGTTCTCCTAACTACCACCCAAAAGGAACGGGCGGTTTTCGGGACAACGATCGAAGGTGAGATCATCCGCCGCGATGTGCCGAAGACGGCGCTCGAATTCTACGATCATCGCGTCGTGGCCCCGGCGGCGACGGGAGAAGAGAGCCTGCGGGAGTTGGTCCATCGCGGACTGACGGTGGTGGCGACCCACACTTTGGAAACAATCACCGAGGCCCACTCCCTCCGGGAGGAGCTGATCTCCCAACGGCAGCTCCTCGGGGTCAAACTGAAAATCAAGGAGGTCCAGGACCACGGGATGCGAGGTTTCATGGCGGGCGGGCGGCGGACCGACCCCGGCGGCTCCGGGACCCCGCAGCTCTTGGCTGAAATCGATCAGCTGCTCCAGGAAATGGGTCCGAATGTGGCGAGCCCCGAGGGCATCCTAAGGGAGATGAAGGCCGTTTTGAACAACCCCGGCAGTGCCCTGACCGGAAAACCATTGCGACTGTGTCTCGACGGGATGGGCTACAGGCTGAACGATGAGGGGAACGAAGGCGGCTCCTGGATCGACCTGGCCGAGCTGGAGGTTCCCGGCCGCGTGAAACGGGTTGGCGTGCTGGCGACAATCCCCGCCGGCGAATGCCCGCGCGCCTGAGAATCAACAAAGGACCTCGGGAAAAATACGGCGAAGACCGCAGCGGCCATTCAATCCTTCGATCCGGATGAGACCTGGCGGTCGGCCGATTGATCCGCAGATCTCAATTGGCGATCAGATTTGAGAAAGACAAGATCCTCGGGTGCCAGAATCAGGTCGTCGGCGTTTCCCATCAACAGGATCTTGGGGGTGCGGCGCAGGTAGGTCGCGATGCTGCGCAAACCCACGCGCTCGATTAGCTGCGCCTGGGTGACCCCGGGTTGTTTCGATGCGCCTGATCTAAAAATGCCCTCAGCCTATCCGCCCAGAACTTAAACGCGTCCTCCGCCGTCCCCCACTTGGTGAACTTCTCCTTCAAGGCCGTGGTCTTTTCATCCACGGCGGCGGCGATCACCTCGTTGGTCATTGCGTCTAAAACAACCACCTCCGCTTGGGTGCCGCCCGAACCGCCCCAGGAGCTTCGTGCCCCTTCGCCTGAAAAAGGTGGGTCTCCGCCGCCGGGGAGAAAGGCGGTGATGTCTTCCAGAATCGGCCGGTTCTGCCTGATGTCCGTAATTGCGAAGCGGAGCCGGGCAACGTCCGGCGCGGGCGCCTTTACCACCGGGTAGGCCCCCGCCAGGGTGCCGGTGATCCGCCGGTGGAATTCATCGGCCAGGTGATTGAGCTCGGCCGGGTCCATGCCCTTGTATTCGGAGTCGGGGGCGAAGAAAAAAACCACCCGGTCCACCATCAGCCGCTTGTAAGCGGCGAAATCGATATCCGGTTTGAGCCAGCGCAGCTTGGCGCCGCCGGGCGGTCCCGGCTCGAGGCGGATTCCGGATTGGCGCTCTTCGGGCAGAGAGAGCAGCCGCCCCCGCGCGGCTCTTACGGCGACCGCATGGGTCGGGATTTTCGGAATGATGCGTTCAAAGGCGGCCGCGCATTCGGGGTCCCACTTCGCCCCGGAACCTTCTTTCAGGATGGCGACCGCCTCCGGGAAGGTTCTCCCTTTCTGATAGGGCCGGTCGGCGGTGATGGCGTCGAAGGCATCGGCCACCGCGATGATCCGGGCGCCCAGAGGGATATCGTCCCCCTTGAGGTTGTCGGGGTACCCGCGTCCGTCCGGGCGTTCGTGATGATGGCGGATGTAGGCCACCGCCTCTCCCAAGAAACCGATAGTTTTCAAGATTTCCGCGCCGGTGACGGGATGGCGAGTGATTTCCTGAACGATTTCCTTGGGGTTTTTCGCCTCGTGGGGCAGAAACAGGCTGTCGGGGAACCCGATTTTTCCGATGTCGTGCAGCAATCCGGCCAAGGCGACCCGTTTGACTTCTTCCGCGCTCAACCCCATTTCCGCGGCGGCCAGGGCGGCGAGCTGGCTCACGCGTTCGGCATGCCCTTCGGTGTAGGCGTCGCGCGCCGCCAAGGCCTTGGCCATCGCCGTCACGGTGGCGATGATATTATCCCGGATCTGCGCATTGGCGGATTGAAGCTGTTTGACCAGCGTCTCAAGCTGGTACTCGCGCACCTCGATGTTCACCATCATGAGGCCGATCGCCTCGGCGATGGTCCGCACCGGCTCAACGGTCTCCGGGCCCGTGAGCCCCATGACCCTCCCCGAGTACCGTCCCGCCGTGACCTCCGCAATGATCTCGAGCAGGCGGCTCAGATCGTTTGACGCATGTTCCATCCGGAAGCTTTCCTTTGGGTAAACCGCTGCTTTCGATTTTTATCAGAAACGGGCTGGCCGATGAATAGGACCTTGGTTCGATGCACCGAGAGGCGCACAGGGAACGGGTCTCTCTCTGAGGGGGTCAAGAGGGGGAAAGGGCCGGGTCCGGTCCCAGACCGATCGTTTCCGCGGCCCTGACCAGATCGGCGACCGAATTCACCTTCATCTTCTCCATTACCCGGCCGCGATGGATTTTTATGGTTTTTTCGCTGGTGCCAAGCGCCGAGGCAATCTGCTTGTTCAGCATTCCCCGGACCACCAGCGCCATCACTTCGCGGTCGCGGGGGGTCAATGTCGCGTAGCGGTTCGAAACGGTGTCGCGCTCGGCCCTTTCCGTGCGCGCCTGGGCATCACGCCGAATGGCTTCCTCGACCGCCTGCAGCAGCTTTTGGTCATCAATGGGTTTGAGGAAGAAATCGATTGCGCCGAATTTCATCGCTTTTACGCTTAGCGGGATATCGCCGTGGCCGGTGATGAATATGATGGGGATTTCTAGCGCCGAGGCACGCAGTGTCTGCTGGAGTTGCATGCCGTCCTGGCCGGGCATCATGATGTCGAGCAGAACACACCCCGGTTTTGGATCGGCCTCCCAACCCGCGAGAAACTCATCCGCCGACGGATACGATTCCGTCCGGTAGCCGGCGGACTTTAAAAGGCGCTCCAGGCTTTTACGAACCGGTGCGTCGTCGTCCACAACAAAGACCGTGGGGAGGGGGGCTGTCATCGCCGCTTTCTGCCGGAGGATCCTAATTCGTGTCCATCCATAAACGGCGTCTTACGGCCCATGCCGGCGTTCTCGCTCTTCGCAATCCTCGACGATGTCTCACACTCCCGCTGTTGGCGGGACGGTTGCGAAATCGCCGCGGCCTTGGCCTGAACCGTAATCCACCATTTCTGGATGGACACTGAGTAATGGGATGCAGGATGGAGGATCCAACCGATAGCGCCACTTTATCGCGAAGAGAGTTCTGCCCTTGTGGGAGTGGCTTCCAGCCACGATGACATCGCGGTCCCGCACCGGCGGGACTCCCACAGAAA